>CAZYJB010000361.1:0-5229 GCA_964647675.1 uncultured Verrucomicrobiota bacterium
CTCGGACAGGTGGCCACCATCCAGCGCGTGATCGGTCCCAGCGAGATCGCGTCGGAGAACGGGCGGCTGCGCCTCTTCGTGCAGGCCAACGTGCAGGACCGCGACCTGGGCGGGTTCGTGAACGAGATCCGCGAGCGGGTGGCGCGGGAGCTCGTGCTGGAGCCCGGGATGACGGTGGAGTTCAGCGGGCAGTACGAGAATCTGCTGCACGCGCGCGACACCTTGAAGGTCATTTTCCCGACCGTGCTGCTGGTGATCTTCCTGCTGCTGTACATCGTGTACGGCTCCGCCAGGGAGGCGGCGCACGTGATTCTCGCGGTGCCTTTCGCGCTGAGCGGAAGCGTGTTTCTGCAGGCGGCGCTGGGGTACCCGTTCAGTGTGGCGGTCTGGGTGGGGTACATCTCGCTGTTCGGCATCGCCATTCAAACGGGCGTGGTGATGGTGGTCTATCTGGAGGAGGCGCTGGAGCGGAAGCGCGCCGAGCGCGGCGCGGCCTTCAACACGGCCGACCTGTTGCAGGCCGTGCAGGATGGCGCGCGGCTGAGGTTGCGCCCGAAGGTGATGACGGTCGCCACCACCATCGCGAGCTTGCTGCCGATCATGTGGAGCGATCGCACGGGGGCGGAGGTGATGAAGCCGCTGGCGACGCCGGTGATCGGAGGTTCGATCAGCAGTCTGCTGCACATCCTGATCGTGACGCCGGTGATCTTCGCGTGGCTGCGCGAGCGGGAGCATAGCCCGAAGGCGCGAAGATTGCCCGTAGACGCGGGCGTGTAGCCCGCGCTGACTGACTTTGGCAAAAGCGGTTGCTGGAGGGGTCGAGCGTCGCCTGCACGGCGACGGCGACGACTACGGACGCGGGGCGGGCGCCGGCACGCCGAATCGGTGCAGCACGTTGCGCAACAGCGTGGCCCAGCGCGGATCGGCGTGCAGCGCCCAGCCGGCTCCAATCGTGCCGGCGTTGAAAACCGTCCCGCCGTCCGGCCGCTCCCACCAGATCATCTCTCCGCCCTGCTGATTCGCCGGCTTGATCGGCCGGAAGAAATAGTCGAACGCCGAGCCGCCGTGCTCCCACGGAATGATGCCGTTCGCCAGTCGCTGGATCCCCGGTGGATCGGTCGGCATGACCGCTCCCGGCGGCACCGGACCCGCGGCCATCGCGGCCAGCGTGGACAACCGGATATCGAACTCATGCCCGTTCGCCATGGGTACGGAACCGTTGGTGCCTCCGCCGAAACGGTCCCCGGGCTTCAATCCGGTCTCCTCCGGCTCATGGAACACCGGGTGATCGACGGCCTCCGCGATCCAGGGTCCGAAGTTCTTCGCGTTCCCCTGGTTGTTCCAGCCGAGCGTCTCGAGGCCGATGAGCTTCCAGCCTGGGAATCCGCACTCGCGCATCATGCCGCCGCGACGCTGGTCGTGGCTGTGCCAGGCCTCACCGCGTTGCTCCGGACGCAACTGGTCGCCCGGGGCGTCGACCTTGCGGCATTCGAGGATGGTGCCGTCGTCGCTGTAGGTGACGCGCCAGAAGAGTGAGTTACCACTGAGCACCACCGCGCGACCGCCGGCGGCGAGGAACTCGGCGAGTCCGCGGTACATCTCGATGGACCAGTATTCGCTGTGGCCGTTGATCACCAGCACCCGGTGCCGACGCAACTGGCCAGGATTCCGGTGCAGGTCGTGATCGGTGATCATCTCATAGGCGTAGCCTTCGCGCTCGAGCCACGCCTGCGTGAACCGATCGGCGCGCGCCAGGTGCGAGTAATTGGTGGCGTCGCCGTAGCGCAGGTACGGATTCGACGCGGGCCACGGCATGAGGCGTCCGAGCTGGTAGGTGCCCTGGCCGGCCGCGTGGCCGCGGTAGAAGGAGAAGGCGGGCGGGGCGCCGGCCGAGTTGGGCAGGCCGTCGGTGCCGCAGATCTGGCGCAAGCCCGGACGCAACACTCCAAAGGGAGCCGCGTTGTAGGCGCGCCAGGTGTTGGTGGCGGCCAGCAGCAGCACGGGCGCGGGACGCCGTCGCGGCGCGCGCCGGACGATCCACGTGGCGTGCTGGAAGAATTCGTGCCCGTCCTTTTCCCAGCGCAGACGCAGGACGTGGATGCCGGACCTCGCCGCGGACGGCACGCGCCAGCTCAAGGTCGAGTCCCAGCCGCAGTCGTACAAGTCGTCGGAAGCGAGGCGCAGGCCGTGTCCGCGATGGGGATCGGTCTCCGGTTGGTAATCGCCGAATCGCGGCACCGAGGCGTCGAAGGCGGGTCCGCCAATCATCCAGGTGCCGTGATTGATCAGGTGTCCGTGCCGGCGGTGCGCAGACGTGTCCCTAATCCGGTCGCCGCGTTCCTCGGAGAACGTCCAGCAGGCCAGCACCTCACGCCCTCGAGCGGGTTCACTCCCGCGTTGCGTGAGGCGCTCCCGGATTTCGGCGTCGTCCAGGGCGCCGCGGCGCAGCACCACCATCGCGAGATCGCCGTCGAGGAAGCGAGTGGTGCGTCCCTTCTCACCCATGGCGCCGAGCCGGATGGGGTGCGTGCCAGGGCGCAGGGGCCCTTGGAACGGCCACTCGCCGGCCAGATGGCCGTCGATCCACACCTGCTTGGTCCCTTCGCTCCAGCGGGCGACGAGGTGGTGCCAGCGCCCCTTCTGAATCAGACCGGGCGCGGTGCGATGCACGAGGGCCTCGTCGGGGGACACGGCGTCGCCGAGGTAGAAGCCCAGGTAGCCGTCCTTGCCCAGGCCGAGCGCCCAGCCTTCGGAGGAGTCCTTGTCCTCCTGACTCACGACGCCCATGAGGCGGTCGAGGCGCCACACACGCACCCAGGCCTCGACGCAGAAGGCGGTCAATTCACCCTTCAGCCCGCGTGGCACATGCACGTACGACCCGGGATGAATGGGTCGCGGAGACGCCTCCAGGCGGCCGAAATCGGCCAGCCGCTCGTCGGTGGAGGAGGTGTCGACGTCGGGTCCCAGGCGAAACACGGCGGCTTCGACGGGCGCATCGTGGCTCAGATGGAAGTGGACCGTGTCGCCGGGGGCGGCGCTTTCGCGATCGGCGTAGACGTGAACGCCTTCGATGGCCTGGGACTGATGCGGCGGAATCCGGGGGCTGGTGGCGCCGGGTGCGAGGCGTCCCAAAGCGCCGGGTGCCAGGGCCACCACGCTGGAAGCGGCGAGGCCTGTTTTGAGGAACGTGCGGCGTGTGGACTTCATGGGGCGTGATGAAAATGCTACCATCCCGACATGCCGAGCTTCGACATCGTTTCCAAGGTGAATCCCATGGAGATCGAGAACGCGGTGAACCAGGCCAAAAAGGAGCTGGCGACCCGCTTCGATTTCAAGGGCAGCCCCGCCGAAATCGTTCTCGAGAAGAGCGAGATCAAGCTGACCGCGCAGGACCGTTTCAAGATCAAGGCGCTCGAGGAGATCGTGATGGGCAAGCTGGCGAAGCGCACCATCAGCCTGAAGAGCGTGGAACGGAAGGAGCCGGACATCTCGCCGCTCGGGCATGCACGGCAATCGATCATCATCAAGCAGGGGCTCGACGCACCCGTGGCCAAGGAAGTGAGCACCTTCATCCGCGACCTCAAGTTGAAGGTCACCGTGCAGATCCAGGGCGACGAACTGCGTGTAACCGGCAAAAGCCGCGACGATCTGCAGGCGGTGATCAACGCCGTGCGCACGCATGATTTCCCGGCGGCGGTGAATTTCGCGAACTTCCGGGATTGAGATAACCCTCGGAAGGGCGCTGCGGGCGGGGTGCAGGAACGATGGGGCGCCATGTCCCCGTGGCGCCGGCCTGGAGTCGGGCGTCGACCGCGCGGCAACAAATTACAGTCTGCGGCCGGGACGCCGATGAAGTGGCCAGCGGGGAGCGACGACCGGCCGCCCAGGGGTGGCGCCATGCCATTTCGGGTTCAGGCCGCGGAGGGGTCGGCACCGCAGGGAATCGTCATGAACGTCGTCATCTGCCCGCGGGAGTGGACCCATTCGCGGGAGCGCTTCGAGCCCACCCACATGGTTTCCATTCAGGATCCGGGGGCCAACGTCGCGCATCTGCGTCCGCCCTGGGTTCCGGCGGAGAATCATTTCATCTGCTACTTTCAGGACGGCTCCGATCCGAACAGCCCGGGAGCGCCGACCCGGCAACTGGTTCAGTCGCTGACCGACTGGCTGGCGCCGCGGTGCGCCCGCGGTTCGACCCACCGCATTCTGATCCACTGCAATGCCGGGATGAGCCGGTCGCCGGCTGTGGGTTACCTGGCGTGGGCGCTGCACCTGGGACCGGGCCGCGAGAACGAGGCGTACCAGCGCATGCTCTGGTCGTGTGTGCGGCCGTTCGTCTCGCCAAACCCGGTGGTGGTGGATTTCGCCGACGACATCCTGAGCCGCGAGGGGGCGTTGGGTCGACCGCTGAACCGCTGGGCAGGCGCTGCGCCGCGGACTGCGCGGAATTCCTGAGCGATCGATTCTATCCCCGTAGTCGCGGCCGTCAGGCTGCGCTGCCTGGTCTTGGTGATCGGCCTGGCCGGAGCAAGCGAGCGCCGCCTCCACGGCGGCGACCACGACGACGGACGTAGCCGCGAGCTTCCCGCTCGCGCTGGCTGGCTTTGGTGAAAGGATCCGCGGAAGCAGGCAAGCGCCGCCTGGACGACGTCGCCTACCAGTCCATCGATCGCGAACCGGCCGTTCAGGCCTTCTTCTTCGTCACGCGCTGCACCCAGTCCTGGTTGGCGAAGTACCACTGGATGGTTTCGCGGATGCCGCGTTCGAAGGTGTAGGCGGGTTTCCAGCCGAGCTCGCGCTCGATTTTGCTGCAGTCGATCGCGTAGCGGCGGTCGTGACCCGGGCGATCCTTGACGTAGGAGATCAGTTTGCGGGAGCTGCCGCCGAGCTGCGGCGCGAGTTCGTCGGCGAGATCGCAGATGAGCTCGACGATCTTGATGTTGGTCCACTCGTTGCGACCGCCGATGTTGTAGGTCTCACCCGGCAGTCCGGTGGTGAGCACGCGCCAGAGGGCCTCCGCGTGGTCGCGCACGAACAGCCAGTCGCGCACGTTTTTGCCATCGCCGTAGACCGGGATGGGGCGGCGCGCGAGGATGTTCTGGATGACGACCGGGATGAGCTTCTCGGGGAACTGCAGGGGCCCGTAGTTATTGGAGCAGTTCGTGATGACCGCGGGCAGGCCGTAGGTGTGGTGGTAGGCGCGCACCAGCATGTCGCTGGAGGCTTTGC
>CAZYJB010000362.1:0-5226 GCA_964647675.1 uncultured Verrucomicrobiota bacterium
CGCCCTCGAAAAGCATGAGGAACTGGTCGAAGATGCGCCCGACTTCCATCGACGGATTCGTCTTCTCGTACTGCCCGCGCGTGAAGGCGTGCAGAAACCCATCCCAGGTCCGCGGGTATCCCCAATTCAACGGCGGGTTCGTCGTGCCCGTGATGGGCATGTAGAAGTAAATGCTCGCGCCCAGCACCCACATCAACAGCGAGATGAGCGCCGGAACGAATTCCGTGAGCAGGCCCTCCGTCTTCACCGCCAACCAGACGCAGGCGATGATCGAACCCAACCCGACCACGTGGAAAATGAAGCGCAGCGCGTCGCTGGTGCGGATGCTTTCCAGCCCGTCGTTCTGCATCATGACCAGGCCGGCGAGGTAGATCACGCTGTTGGCGAGGAAGGCGTCGCGCCCGAGCTTGCGGTTCGCGGTCGCAATCAGCACCTCGATGCCCATCGCCGCGACAATCAGGGTCTGGTGGTTCGTGAACGCGATGCCGAACATGAACGCCGCCCAGTAGAGGTAGCGGCGCTGGCTCGGCGCGCAGACGTAATGCAGCAACAGGACGAAGGTCAGCACCAGCGAGAGCACGCTCAGGGTGTACACCTCGACGATCACCGCCTGGCTCCACATGAAGCCGTTGAAACCGATGAGCAGCCCACCCGAGACCGCGGCCACAATGCAGATCAGTCGCTGAACACCCGCCTCGAGCTGCTTCTTCGTGTCGATCGACTCGAGCATCAGCCCGCTGACCCGCGACACCATCAGCGAGAGCACCCCGGACGACAGCGCCGCCGCCACGGCGGACGAAACGGCGACCCGCCAGGCAATGTTCGAAAACGGCAGGATCACCGTGAACAACCAGGTGTAGATCGTCCATACCGGGTACCCCGGCGGATGCGGCACTCCCGCGTAATAGGAAGCCACCGCCAGTTCCCCGGAATCCTCCAGCGTCACGTCCGGCGCGATCGTCCAAAGATACCCCGCCAGGGTCAGCAGGGGTCGTGACCACGAACGCGATCCAGTCCGGCCGCCGGAACAGCGGCATCTGGATGGCAGACGCGTCACCAGAAGGCACGGATGGCGGGCCTCCGGGCGCGGAGGGTTTGCTCGGGACGGACCGGCCGACAGGCGCTGCGGGTTTGGCCTTCGGGTCGGTTTTGACGGTGGACATGGCTGGCTCGACTGAAGAATGGATGGCTCAGCGGGCGAGGACGTTGGTCTGCCGCAGGAGCAGGAAACCGAAGCTTGCCGTGACCGCGCTGGCGTTTGTCGAACGAAATCTGGCCGCCACCAACGGGGCATTGCGATCGACCGAGGGATGCCCCGCCGCCCAAGTCGCGCCGAGGCGTGCCAGGGACCGCTCGGACCCGCCATCCAGGCCGGCGGGATTCACGACCGCGGCGACGGTCAGGACCACGACGGCGAACCCGGTCACCGGGGCCAGCCACCGGCCGAGGCATTCCATCACGCGACCGAACTCGACCGCCTCAACCTCCCCCGGGGCCGCACCGGCGAAGAGCTTCCGCCTAAGACCGGGTGAAGGCGGGCGCAGCCGCCAGCCACGCAGGGTCGCTTCCGTGGGCTCGGGATTCGGTGTCGGTTTCGGGTTCATGGACGGTGTCCTCGGGGATCAGGGTTCGGCGCAGGCGCGCGATGCCGTAACGATAGCGGCCGGCCGTGGTGTTGGGCGAAAGCCCGAGCAGCCGGGCAATCTCCTCGTAGGTCAGGTTGTGCCACAACCGCAGCACGATCACCTCGCGCTGCTCAGCCGGCAGGCGCGCCAACTCGCTCATGGCCGCGGCTTCCGCGGGCGATACGTCATTTGCCGACTCGAACCATCGGTGCGATTCCAGTTCACGCGCCAGCCTGCGCCAGAGGCTGCGCCGATGGTTGAGCGCGCGATTCCGGAAGCTGCGGATGGCGTAGAACTTCGCCTCCAGCGGACTCTCCTTGAGCTCCAACAGGCTGCGGAAGGTGTCGTGCAACACGTCCTCGGCCTCCGCATGACCCAACCCCAGCGCGCGCCCATACAAAACCAACTGCGCGGCGCATTCGTCATAGACGCGCTCGGCCCACGCTCGCTCGGACGTTGCTTTGCCTTCCTGGCCCATTCCCATTCCAACCGATACACACCGGTCGAACGCGGTTCTGTATGACAGTTCCCGAAAAAATTTCCAACCCGGCTGACACCGCGCCACTTCCGAGTACCCTCGCCCCATGACCGTGGCCTGGATCTATCTCGTGGTGGCGGGTTTCTTCGAATGGGGCTGGCCCATCGGACTGAAGTTCGCCTGGCGCGACGGCCGTTTCCACGTCTGGCCCGCGCTGGCGGCCATGGTCTCCATGGGCTTGAGCGGCCTTTTCCTCTTCCTCGCCCAGCGCACCATCCCGGTCGGCACGGCCTACGCGGTCTGGACCGGCATCGGCGCGGTCGGCGCCTTCGTCCTCGGAATGGCAATCCTCGGCGAACCGGTCCAGGCCGCGAGGTTCGTCTTCGTCGGCTTCATCGTGGTCGGTATCGTCGGCTTGAAGCTCGTCTCCCCGGTCTGACCGGCCTCGGCCTTCGCAGGACGCCAACGCCCGCTCACCCGCCCGATCCGGCGAGCCGGATGGCCTTCCAGCGTCCGCCGGCCTTGGTCAGGCCGTCGCGCAGGTATACCACCCCGTCGGCCACCGCGGGCTGACACCAGTTGGCACCGCACACCTGCGCGCGCCCCGCCTCGCGGTACGCCGCCGGGTCCGCAGCAAACAGCCGAAGTTCCCCGGTGTCGGTCAGCATCAGCAACTGGCCACCATCGGTGAGCATTCCGGCGTAGGCCTTGCCTCCGGCGGTGGAGAATGCGTCAGCCTGTTTCCACGCCACGCGTCCTGTGGCGATCTCGACGCAGACCAGGTCCTTCGCCGGCCCGACACCGTAAAGAAACCCACCCACCGCCACCGGGCTCGCGAAGTTTACTGCCGCCTCCTTGCTGACCCAGGCCGGCGTGGCGGTCCAACGGTCGCCCGAAACCGCGACGCGCACCGCCATCAGGCCCACTTCGTGCGACGAGACGACCACCAGGTCACCCTTGGCAATGGGCGTGGTCACATGCCGCGCAAAGGCGGTCTTGATCGGATGCCGCCAGAGTTCGACCCCATCCGATCGACGGAGTCCCACCAGCCCGGAAGCGGTATAGGCGAGAACGGTCGGGGTGCCCAGCAACGGGGCGACGACGGGGGGCGCGTAGCCGGCCTGATCGCGGGTGCTCTTCCAAACCACGGCCCCGGTGAGCTTGTCGAGGCACACCACCCCGGCGCCATTGGTGCCGCCCGCGAAGGCGATCAGGTGCGCGCCATCCACCAGCGGCGAGCCGTCGTTGCCATGGCGGGCGGCGCCCGGCGTGTTTCCCTTTTCGCCGACGAACACCGCCTCGAAATCCGTGGTGTAATTCACGCGCCACCGCAACGCGCCGTCCGCGAGCGCGCGGCAATGAAGTTCGCCCCGGCACGAGACGGCATACACCCGGTCGCCGTCGATCACAGGGGTGTTGCGCGGTCCGGTGGGTCCCTGCGAATCGGAAAACGGCTCGTCGAGGTCCGCACGCCAGAGCTCGCGCCCACTCGCCAAATCGAGCGCACGCAAGGTCTCCCGACCGCCCTGGTTGTCGAAGGCCAGCACGCGGCCCTGTGCCACGACCGGCGAGGACAATCCCTCGCCGGCGGGCACATCCCAGACCGACTTGGGCTCCTCGGGCAACGTGGTGGGCAACCGCACGCCCGCCGGCAGGAACCCGTCATTCGCCGGCCCACGCCAACGCGGCCAGTCGGCTCCCTCGGCACCCTGAAGGAGGCTCGCAAACACGAGCACCACCCAACGTTGCCAGCCAGATCGCATGCCGTACTTCACGGGTCCCATAGGGCCGGCGTCAAGAAAGGGAAGGTGCGGGCCCGCGCTTGCCCGCGTTCGAAGGGAATGCGGTACTGACGCGCGCCGCCCCATAAACCCTTCGCCCACCACGCCCGCCATGCGCGAGTTCCCCCTTCCCCGCGGACCAGTGCTCGATGCCCTGCGACAAGGCCTCGTCATCCCGGCGCACCCACTTGTTCTCGACCGCGGCCGCCGCTGGGACGCCGCGGGTCAGGATCGGCTCACGAAGTACTACCTGCGGTCCGGCGCCGGCGGTCTCGCCGTGGGGGTGCATACCACCCAGTTCGCCATCCGCGACCCGCAGCACGGTCTGCTCCAACCCGTGCTCGAGCGCGCGGCGGTCACGACCAAGGCCTGGGACGCCGCGCACGGTTCCACCACCGTGCTGATCGCCGGCGTGTGCGGGACCACTCCCCAGGCCGTGGCGGAGGCCGCGCTCGCCCGCTCTCTCGGTTATCACGCTGGGTTGCTTTCGCTCGGCGCTCTGCGCGATGCGTCCGAAGCCCGGATGCTCGCCCATTGCCGGCGGGTGGCCCACGAGCTTCCGCTGGTCGGCTTTTACCTTCAGCCCGCCGTGGGAGGGCGCCTCCTGCCCTTTGAATTCTGGCGGCGATTCGTCGAGGTCCCGAACGTGGTGGCCATCAAGGTGGCGCCCTTCAACCGCTACCAGACCGTCGATGTCCTGCGTGCCGTGGCCGAATCGGGCCGCGACGACCTCGCGCTCTACACCGGCAACGACGACACCATCGTGGCCGACCTCGTGACGCCTCATCGTTTCCTCGTGGGCCGAAAACGGCGCGAGGTGCGCTTCGTCGGCGGGCTGCTCGGACAATGGGCTGTTTGGACGCGTCGCGCGGTGGAATTGCATGCCGCCTGCCGCCGTGCGGTGCGTGCCGGCAGACCGGTCCCATCCGAGCTCCTGCGCCTGGGTGCCGCCCTGACCGACGCCAACGCCGCGATCTTCGACGCGCGCCACGGCTTCGCCGGCTGCGTGCCGGGCATCCACGAGGTCCTGCGTCGCCAGGGCCTGTTGACGTCCACGGCCTGCCTCGATCCCCACGAACGCCTGAGTCCGGGCCAGCGTGCCGAGATCGATCGCGTCACGCGCAGCCATCCCGAACTCGTCGATCCACCGGAGGTGTGAGAATCGGCACAATCGGGGTTTGCCACGCCGGCACCAGCCGCGTGAAATCGCCGCGGCCATGCCCGCCCCTCCGACTCCATCGTCCGCTCCCGTTGTGCCCCGGGTCCTCACCCTCGGACTCATCGGGGGTGGGCAACTCGCCAAGCCCGGCTGATCAACGGATGGCCGATCGGCTCGATCTCC
>CAZYJB010000363.1:0-5217 GCA_964647675.1 uncultured Verrucomicrobiota bacterium
GCGTCCGGCACCGTTGCTGTTGTTGCCGGCGCGGGAGGTCTCGGTTGTGACGAAGAGATCGCTGACCATGGTGGCGACGTTCTTGGCGTCGGCATAGCGCAGGGTAAACACGCGCACCGACGAGACGCTGGCGATGGCGGTGTCGAGCGCCTGCACGATTTCGGTCATGCGCCGGATGTTGGTCTGCGAGTCCGTCATCACGAGCGCGTTGCCGCCTTCGTTGGCGGTGAGCGTGGCGGTCTCCGGCAGGAGCGGTTGCAGATCCTTGGTGAGCTGGACGGCGTTGATGTACCGCACCGGAATGATCTGGGTGACGATTTCGTCCGAGCGCGGGATCTCGGCCGGTTTGTTTCCGGCGATCACCGGGATGTCGCGTTTCTTGGCGTCGCTGCGGCTCACGATGGTGAGCGTGCGCCCGTTGCGGAGGGCGGCGTAACCGTTCTTGTTCAGGACCGTGTTGAGCAGCGAGACCGCCTCGTCCTTGGACAGCGGCTGGTTCGACCAGACGTCGACCTTGCCGCGCACCTCGGTCTCGAGATTGATGATGAACCCGGCGGCGTCGCTGAGGTATTCGAGCACCATTTCCAGCGGCACGCCGCGGAAGTTGAAGCGAAGGCCGGCCTCGGCGTCGGCGGCCGCGTCGGGCGCCGAGGGCGTCGTCGTGGCGGGTGCGGGAAGAGTGGTGCGTCGTTCGGAACGCGTCCCGCGCGAACGTTCCTGGGCGCGCTGACGGAACGCTTCGCGGTCGGCCGGTGCCTGATTCTCCGCCTCCGACGGTGCGACGGGTTCGGGTGCCGACGGTTCGGCGTCCGACTGGGCCTCGGCGAGGGCGGGGGCATCGTCGGCGTCGGCATCGGCATCGGCCCGGGGCGTCTGGGGTTCGGCGTCCTCGAGTGTCGCCGGAGTCGGTGTGACTGCGGGTGTCTCGACCGGCGCCTGGGGCGCGGGGGCGGGATCAGCGGCGAGGAGTTGCCCGCAGGCGAGCAGGCCAGCCAGCCAGCCATGAAGGGGGCGGAGAGGCTTCATTTCAGTTCCTTTTCCCGTTGCTGCATGAGTCGTTTCAGAATGTCGCTGGCCTCGCCGCCGCCGGACGACGACGAGGTGGAGCCCTCGCCCGAAGCGTCGGCGGATTCGGCGCCCGAGGTGGACGACGCGGACGAGGAGGATGAAGAGGGAGACGGCGACGGCGGAGCGGCGGTTGCGGACAGTTTCCACGGTCCGTCGTCCTCGCGTCGCAGGTGCTGACTGACCTTGAGTTCGAGGATCTGGTCGCCCTGGGCGAGCCGGACGCCGTGCTGGGAGATCGATTCGAGGGTGTGCCCGGCGATGGTCGCGCCTGGGCGCAGGACCTTGCGATACTCGCCGCTCGAACCGTCGAAGAAAGCGAAGCGTCCCTTTTCGTAGGCGAGCGTGCCGACCAGCGAGACGGATTCGACTTTGGGCGTGCGGCGCACTTCGCGGGACCGGCTGCCCCCTGCGCTGCGGGGCGAGCGTGAAGTGTTGAAGATGTTGCGATCGGCGATGAGGCGGAATGACGGATACTCGGTGCGCGACGTGGCGTTGGTAGCGCCGCTGGCCGACGCCGTGGCATTGGTGGCGGCGCCGGCTCCGGAGTCGTGGGGAGGGGAGACCGGGTCGTTGGTGGATACACCGGCAGCCGGGGTTTCGGCGGCGGTCGCAGGCGGCGTCGACTCGGAGTCGGCGGCGGTTGCCGGCCGGGTCGAGGCGAAGACAAAGAGGAAGGCGAGGCCGAGCGCGGAGACGACCGGGCGGGCCGACGACCGGAAGGCGCGCGGTGACGGGGCGGAAGTCTGGGGGCGGACCAGGTTCATCTCGGTTCGGGTTCAGGACTTGGACTTGGACTTGGGCGGGGCGACCACCAGGCCGCTCACCTGGATGCCCAGGGTGAGCTGTTGTCCCTGGGCGTCGTGCGTGCTGAGTTCGAGGGATTCCACGCGCACGGCGAGCGGGTCTTGCTCGAGCAGGAACAGGAAGCGGGTGAGGCTGGCGAGGGTACCAAAGGCGTCCGCGCGGCACTCGATGGTGATCTGGTCGTTGCCGTCGCGCTTCCACTGGGGGCGGATGGAAGCGATGCCGACGCCGCTTTCCTGGGACCAGCGGTCGAAGGCCTTGAGCAGCGTGTTCTCGGCGGCGGACGGCTCGGCGGGGAGCGTGTTGGTGCGCATGGCGGACCAGCGGTCGCGCAGGGTGCGGTCGCGCTGGAGCAGCACTTCCCCTTCGGCGACCTGCTTGCGCAGGGTGGCGAGCCGGTCGGTGCGCGCTTTCCACGTCTGGACGAGCGGCCCGAGAACGAAGCGGTCGCCGATGAGGACGGCGAGCGCGGCCACCGTGACCAAGACGAGAGTGCGTTGGCGGTTCTGCGGGTTCATGGCGTGGGCGCGTCGCCCCACTGGAGGTGGAAGGTGAACTCGAGCGGTGACTTGCCGCGCATCTGCTCGACCTTCAGGTCCGAGACTTCGGCCGTGGCGCGGAGTTTGTCGAGGGCCTTCAGCAGCGCTGGACGGTCGCGCGCCACGCCGCTGCAGATGACCGTTGCGGGCGGTCGCAGCTCGAAGGACTTGGCCGACAACGAGTCGTCCTCGGGGAACGCCTCGGTGAGCCGGCGCAGGATGGAGAGCGAGCGCTGCGATTCGTCAAACCAGGGCCGGAACTGGCGGATGTTCCGCTGGATCTCATCGAGCTGTTTCACCTGCGGCGCCATGGCGGCCCAGCGACCGCCCCACCTCCAAAGTTGCACCTGCTGGATGCCGAACACGACGAGCACGCCCAGGGCGACGACCGCGGCGGCGAGGCTGACCGTGCCCAGGCGGCGGCTGGCGTAACGCTCACTGAGGCGCTGCCAGGAGCTGACGCGCGGGGGCAGGAATTCGATCGGCGCGGCGCTGCGCAGGAGGTGCCGCACGCCGAGGCTGACGGCCGGCGAGACCGCGGTTCCGGATGGCAGCTTCACGCCGAACTCGGCGGGGGCGTAATCGCGCACCGGATCGACGCGCACTCCCCACGAGGCGGCCTTGCGCTGCAGCAGTTCGGCAACGGCTGTCGCGCCCTCGTGGCGGCCGAACACGCGTGCGCGACGCACGCCTTCGCGGAGCTCGGGCGGCAGCTGGCCCAGGGTGATGCGCAACTCGCGGAGGATGGTTTCCGGATCGTGTCCGAGGGGCGCCTCGGGTGTGGGTTCGCCGAGTTCGAGGGATCGCAGCAGGGCGATCCCGCCGCCGAGGGTGACCTGCAGCGCCAGATGGGATCCTTCGTGATGGAGCGCGAGCGTTCCGTCGTCGTCGGTTCGGCCGGGAGGCTGGAGGGACGCGGTGGCGAGGGAGAAGGTGATGGGACGCAGGCGTGCCGCGCCGAGGACGGCCTCGAGGCGCTGCACGGACTCGAGGGGAACGGCGAGCAGTTCGACATATCGCCGGCCGGCCGGGCTCTCGAAGCTGGAACGCGCGACCACGAGGTCTTCGGGTGCGTAGGGGAAGCCGCGCTCGGCCTCCAGTTGGAGGAAACTTTCGAGATCGGCTCCCTGGAGATCGGGAAGGGGGACCTGCAACGAAAGCACCCATGCAGTGGGGAGGCATACCGTGCACGCGCGCTCGCGCACCCCGGCGGCATCGAGAAGCTTGCGCAGCTCGCGTCCAACCAGCTCCGGCTCGTGGCCCAGGAGTTGCAGCGACAGGTCGTGGGCGAATGCCTGGCGCAGCGCCACCGACCCGTTGCTGCGTCGGATCTCGACCCCCTCGACACGCCCCGATCCGAAGGCGAGGGCGAGGACGGAGGTGGCGGTGCGGATGGAACGCTTGGAGGTCATCGTGAGCGCGCGGCGAGCAGGAGAAACTGATTGCGGACGTCCCGGCCCAGGCACCAGCCGAGGTCGGTCAGATCACGGCGCGCCAGCAGGCGCGGCGCGGTCGGCGTGGAAAGATCGCACACGAGGCGCAGCCGGCGGAAACCACGTCCATGCCGCCCGACCGCCGCGACGTCGGCGGTCACCTGGGTGGTGCGCCCGCAGAGGAACGGACCCGCCTGCCCCACCTGGGATTCGTCGAGGACCTCGGTGACCCACGCGACCGTGGGCGTGCTGGTGATGGGGTTGGAACGACGGCGTGCGACGAGCGAGGCGGCGAGGTCCTGGCCGATGCCTGGGAGACAGGCGAGCACCGCTTCGCTGGCAGTGTTGGCGTTGACCTGCCCGTTGGTGGCGGTGGCGCTGACCGTGATCGAGCCCTCGATCTGCGCGAACTCGTCCGCGCTCATGCCGCTGCGGAGATAGAACTGCAGCGGGCTGTTGAAGAGCGCGGTGTTGGTGCCCACCTGGCGGAGGATGGCGTTGGCGCGGTCGGCGCCGAACTTCTCCTGCACCAGGGTGGCGAGCTGCTGCGTGTCGCCGGCCGAGAGGTCGATCAACGCATTGCCTTCGGCATCGGCGACGGGCGGTTTGGACCAGAGCGTCAGATACTCGATGAGACCTGGATCAAGGCGACCATCGCGGTTGTCCATCGGCGGCGATTGATCGCCATCGTTCTCGTTGGGATCGAGGACACCATTCTGATTCGCGTCCTCGCCGTAGAGGATCTCGGCCGTCAGGCCTTGGACGAGGCGCAGTTCCTCGAGCGATTCGAAGGGCGCGTTCTTGCAGCGATAGGGAGGATCGAGGCGCTGGTAGATCTCGTCCTCGGCGCCGCCCTCGCCCGGCGTGGAGTCTTCGTCGCGCCAGTCCACAATCGCCGCTGCGAGCTCGGGCGTCATGCGTGGCAGCCACTGGAGCATCTCCGCCGTCGCGGCATTGAGGTTGAGACGCGCGCCCTCATCGACGAGGCCGAACACCGGTTCCTCCGGCGTGAGTCCCGTTTCGGAACGGCCGATGAACCAGAAGTACGCCTCGCCGAGTGGCACGGCGTCGGCGCGGTACGACCACGTGTCCGGCAGCCGCCCCGGCACCTCGGCGCGCGCAAGGAGGTTGGTCACGTAATGGGCGGCGCCGAGGATCGCCTGGCCGGCCTGGACCGACGCGACGCGGTTGTCGGATGCGCGCAGTTCCATGGACATCGAGTGCGCGAAGTACAACGCGAGGCTGACGAGGCCGAAGGTGACCCACAGCACGATGATGAGCACCGCGCCACGGCGGCGGTCCGGCGGCGGAACGCGACGAGAGGCGGCGATCGGGGTGATCATGATCGCGGGCCTCCTCCGCCCGCACCCCCA
>CAZYJB010000364.1:0-5208 GCA_964647675.1 uncultured Verrucomicrobiota bacterium
GGGAGCGAAGGTCACGTCCGAAGCGTTGACGTCGGGCGGAAGAATGGGGATCCCGAGTGTACGGGCTTCGGCGATGTACTCGGCGAGCTTGTCGGTGTCCGCCATGTCGTTGGTCATCATGGCGCAGAAGAATTCCACCGGGTAATTCGCCTTGAGATACGCGGTCTGATACGCGACGAGGGCGTAGGCCGCGGCGTGGGACTTGTTGAATCCGTAGCCGGCGAACTTTTCGAGGATGTCGAAGATCGGATTGGCCTGGGCGGGGGGGATTCCGTTCACGCGCGAGGCGCCCTCGACGAAGCTGGCGCGCTGCTTGGCCATTTCCTCGGCCTTCTTTTTGCCCATGGCGCGCCGCAGGAGATCGGCGCCACCCAGCGTGTAGCCGGCGAGGATCTGAGCAGCCTGCATGACCTGCTCCTGGTAGATGAGCACGCCGTAGGTCTCCCGGCTGATGCCCTCGAGGAGAGGGTGCACGTACTCGACCACCGCGCGCCCGTGGCGGCGCTCGATGAAGTCCGGGATGAGGTCCATGGGACCCGGACGGTAAAGTGCGACCAGGGCGGTGATGTGTTCGACGGACGCGATCTGGAAGCGGCGGCACAGTTCGCGCATGCCGCCCGATTCCAGCTGGAACACGCCGAGGGTTTGGGCGCGGTTGAGGAGGTCGTAAGTCGGGGCGTCATCGAGCGGCAGCCGTTCGAGGTCGATTTCGAGCCCGCGCGTGCGTCGCACCATGTCGCAGGTGTTGCGCAGGACGGTCAGGGTCTTCAGCCCGAGGAAGTCCATCTTCAGCAGGCCGAGGTCCCCCACCGGGCCCATGGCGTACTGCGTGACAATGGCGCCGTCCTCGTCGCGCTTGAGCGGGAGAAGTCGGGAGAGTGGTTGGTCGGCAATGACCACGCCGGCGGCATGCACGGACGAATTGCGCGTGAGATCCTCGAGGACGAGAGCGTAGTCGATCACCTCGCGGGCCTGCGGCTCGTTCTCGTACGCGTTCTTGAAGTCGGGCGACTTCACGAGCGAGTCCTCGAGGGTGATCTTGAGCTCGTTCGGGATCATCTTGGCGAGGCGGTCGCCCTCCGAGTAGCTGAGGCCGAGCACGCGGCCGACATCGCGGATGACCGATTTGGCGCCCATTGTGCCGAAGGTGATGATCTGCGCGACGCAACTTTCCCCGTACTTGTCGCGCACGTACTGGATCACGTCCGCGCGGCGGTCGTCGGCGAAGTCGATGTCGATGTCGGGCGGGTTGACGCGTTCCGGGTTGAGGAATCGCTCGAAGAGCAGCCCGTATCGAATGGGATCGACGTTCGCGATTTCGAGCAGGTAGGTGACCAGCGAGCCGGCCGCCGAACCACGCGCGACGCAAGTGACGCCGATGCTGCGGCCGTGCCTCACGAAATCGGCGACGATGAGGAAGTAGCTGACGAATCCCGTCTTCTCGATGACCGCCAGCTCGAGCTCGAGGCGGTCGAGGATCGCGGCGAGCGCCGCCGCAACGGGATCGTCCAGGGCAGCGCGAGCGGAGGCGCCTGCCGCCGCTTCGCCGGGTGAAGACGCGCCGGGCACCGGAGGAAGGAGGGCGGGGTCGTCGACGCGGTCCACCACGAACTCCGCGCCGACAGCGCGTGCATGAATGCCATAGCGCCGGAGCAGACCCTCGGCCAGCAGGTGCCTCAGGTAGCCCTCCCGCGTGTAGGTTTCGGGCGGGTGAAAGACGGGATAGTGAAGGCGTCCGAACTCGATCTGCAGTGCGCAGCGGTCGGCGACCTCGCGCGTGTTGAGCACGGCCTCCGGGACCTCGGCGAACTGCGCCTTCATCTCTTCCGCGGAGCGCAGGTAGAACTGTTCCGGCTGATACCGCATGCGCTTCGGATCATCGCGATGAACCTGGGTGCCGATGCAGATCAGGAGATCATGGGCCTGCCAGTGCTCGCGATTGACGTAGTGGACGTCGTTGGTGGCGACGGTCCGGAGTCCGAATTCTCGGGCCCAGGGGATGAGATGCCGGTTGACGCGCGCCTGTTCCGGGATGCCGTGGTTCTGGAGTTCGAGGAAGTAATTGTCCGCGCCGAAGACCTGCTTGAACCAGTCGACGGCCTGGCGCGCGTCGTCGAGGCGGTCCTCGAGGACGAGCGACGGCACCTCGCTGGCGAGGCAGCCGGACATTGCGATGAGGCCTTCGTGGTGGCGTTCCAGCAGTTCCTTGTCGACGCGCGGCTTGTAGTAATAGCCCTCGAGGTGGGCGTCGGTGACGAGCTGGATGAGGTTCCGGTAGCCGGTGAGATCCTTCGCGATGAGACCGAGGTGATGGTAGACGTCGCGTCCGCCGCCGGAGGATTTCTTCTCGTGGCGACTGCCCGGGGCCACGTAGACCTCGCAGCCGATGATGGGCTTGAGTCCGGCTTTCTTGGCGGCCTGGTAGAAGTCGATGGCGCCGTAGAGGACGCCGTGGTCGGTGATCGCCAGCGCTCCGAACTTCAACTGCACCGCACGCTCGACGAGTCGATCGAGGCGGCACGCGCCGTCGAGGAGCGAGTATTCGCTGTGAACGTGAAGATGGACGAAGTCCGCGTGGGACATGCCGTGAGCTTCCGCGGGTGGAGCGGGGGGTGCAAGCAGGCGGGCCGGCAGGTTGTTCGCAGGCGCGGCTCGCGCCGCCGCGGGCGGCACTCAGCCTCCGGCCGCGGGGCGCCAGTCGAGGACCTTGAACTGGACGCTGCGGCGGCCGTTGAACTCGTGGAGGTGGGCGACGCAGGCGAGGTCGAAGGCTCCCGTGGGTGCGGGCCGGTCGCCGGCGGCATACCACATGGCCTCGCGCGTCTGGCGTCCGTCGGTGACCCAAAACTTGGCGTGCTGCCGTTCCTTGCCGACGCGCTGGGGGGCGCGGTCGTGTTGGAGGCCGGTGACAATGAGTTGGACCGGTGGATTGCCCTGTCCGGTGGGACGCAGCCGGTCGAGTTCGTTCAGGGTCTCCTCCGTGATGCTGCTGAGCGCGATAGCGGCGTCGAGGCGCAGGGGCGGTCGGAGTTGTTCCGAATTCAGCGACGACCGCGCGAGCTGGTTGAGGCGCGCGCGCAGGGCGATGAGGTTGCCGGGGTCGACGCTGAGGCCGGCGGCCATGGCGTGGCCGCCGTGCCGCAGAAGCAGACCGTCGCAGTCGCGCAGCGCGGCGGCGAGGTCGAAGCCTTCGATGCTACGGCCGGATCCGCGCCAGCAGGGACCGTCGCCTCCCATGATGATGGTGGGGCGGTAGTAGCGTTGCAGGACGCGAGACGCGACGATGCCGACGACCCCGATATGCCAGGGCATCTCGCCCTCGACGATGACGAAGTCCTCGTCCGGATTGAACCGGGCATCGAGCGTGCCGATGACCTGGTCGGCGATGCCCTTCTCGATCTGCTGCCGCTGGCGGTTGCGCGCGTCGAGGCTCTGCGCGATGGCGGTGGCGTCGGCGTAGTCGTCGGTGAGCAGGAGGTCCAGCGCCTCGCGGGCGTCCTCGAGGCGTCCCGCGGCATTGAGGCGCGGGGCGAGGAGGAAACCGACCTCATAGCTTCCGATGCGCGAGGTGATCTGGGCGATCTCGCACAGGGCCTGGAGGCCGGCGCGCTGCGTCTGGTTGAGGCGTTCGAGACCGGTGCTGACCAGGATGCGGTTCTCGCCGCGCAGGGGGACGAGATCGGCGATGGTACCCAGTGCGACCAGATCGAGAAGGGGTTTGAGGTCGAAGGAATCGGCACCGGCAAGGCCCGCCTCGCGTCCGCGTTTGACCAGGGCGTGGGCCAGCTTGAAGGCGAGGCCGACCGAGCAGAGTTCGCAGCCATGGGCGCCCTCGCCGGCCACGCGCGGATTGACGATGGCGACGGCGGGGGGCGGCGGGGACGCGATCTGGTGATGGTCCAGCACGATCACATCCACTCCCACCTGGCGGAGGTGGGTGATGGTGTCGGTGGCCGTGGACCCGCAGTCGACGGCGAGGACCAGGCGCGTCGGATGGCGCGCGAGGCAATGGAGGATGCCGTCCTGGCTTAGTCCGTAGCCTTCGTCGCGTCGGTTAGGGAGGAAGTGCGTGACGGACCAGCCGAGGCGCTCGAGGGTCTCGTGCAACAGGGCCGTTGAGGTGACGCCATCAACATCGTAGTCACCGTAAATGACCAGGCTTTCGCGATCGCGATGGGCCGCGAACAGGCGGTCAACGGCGACCGCCATGTTGGGAATCAGGAAGGGATCGGCGAGATCGCGCAGCTTGGGAGCGAGGAAAGCGCTGGCGGAATCGGGGTCGGCGAAGCTGCGGTTGATGAGGCACTGCGCGAGCAGCGGTGACGTGCCGGTGGACTGGGCGAGTTGCTGCGCCGCGGCGGGTTGCTGGGGGGCGAGGATCCAGCGGTGCTTCATAGCAGGCCCTTGAGGAAGGCGATGATGCGTTCCTCGAAGTGGATGATGAACCGCACGATCACGCCGAAGAACAACGTGAAATAGACGACGGTCGCCGCGGCCAGGGCGTAGGCGATCCAGAGTGTGGCGCTGTCCTCCTCCATCATGGATGCGCTCAACAGGATCAAGGCGTAGGCCGGGAGCGCGTTGGAGAATGGCACCACGGGGGGGATTGGCAATGCCAGGAGCAGCCCGAGGAACGCGAAGAGGCCGCCATTGAGGCGCACAGCCCAGGGTTCCGACATCCACTTAGACCGCCGCGGCTTGATGCCGCGCTCGATCCACGCCAGCAGGCGTGAGCTGGCGCGGACCACCTGGTGCATGCGGCGCTGCGGCCATTCGCGCGCGCCGATGAACTTGGGCAGCCGGGCGGGTCGGCCGAGGGCCAGGCGCACGCCGACGACGACCAGCGTGAGGCCGATGATGTTGCTGAGCCCGGGGAGTGGGATCGGCGTGGCGAAGGGAAGGCAGAGCAGGATGGTGACGACGAAGATCCCGCGTCCGGAGGTGCGGGACACGAGTTCATTGAGCGTGCGGACCCCGTCGGCTGCCACGAGCCTCTCGAGTTGTCGGGAGAGCGGTTCGTGGGCCATGACAGCGGGCGCTCAGTTGCGTGCGGAGGGTGGCGACGTGTCCTGGTCCCGACGGGCGGCGAGAAGCGAGGCCACCACGCTCGCGGCCAGGATGAAGCCGACGATGCCGAGAGCGAGCGCGATATCGATCTTCAGATGCCAGATCCCGAGCAGCATCTTCACGCCGATGAAGACCAGCACC
>CAZYJB010000365.1:0-5196 GCA_964647675.1 uncultured Verrucomicrobiota bacterium
TGGTTCGATGTCTTCTGGGAGGAGCCGTACCGCGGGGTGCTGCTGCGCTATCCGCAGGTTTTGCTTACCCCGCACGCCGCGACGTACACGCGACGCTGCCGCCTCGCCATGGAGTCGGAAGCCGTGCGCAACCTCCTGCGCGATCTCGGCGTCGCGGTCCCCGTCCTGACGTGAGCGACCTGCTTCAGCTCGCCGAGGCGGTCGCACGCGAGGCTGGGGCCGTGTTGGGTGCGCGGGGTGAGGCCATGGACGGCGTGCGATCCGACGAAGGCCACGACCTTAAGCTCGCGGCGGACGTTTTCGCGGAGTCCGTCATCCTCGATCGACTGCGGGCGGGTTCGCCTTATCCCATACTCTCCGAGGAACAGGGGGCGGATCCCGGGTTCACTCGATCGGGCCTGCACTGGGTGGTGGATCCGCTGGATGGCACGCTCAACTACGGACGCCGGCTGCCGCTGGCGTGCGTTTCGATCGGACTGTGGAACGGCGAGATGCCGGTGCTCGGCGTGGTGCACGACTTCGAGCGCGACGAGACGTTTGCCGGCGAAGTCGGGCTCGGTACCACCTGCAATGGCGCGCGCGTGACCACCAGTTCGGTGGTGGAACCGTCCAAGGCAGTGTTGGCCACGGGCTTTCCCTCGGCGCGTGATTTTGGGGACGCGCCGCTGCTGGACTTTTGCCGGCGCGTGCAACGCTTCAAGAAGGTGCGGCTGCTCGGATCGGCCGCGTTGTCGCTCGCGTGGCTCGCGGCGGGGCGCGTCGACGCCTACGCCGAGGAGGACATCTGGTTCTGGGATGTGGCCGCGGGCCTGGCCCTGGTGGTGGCGGCCGGCGGAAACATCGAGTGCCGCCCCGGGACCGCGCGACACCAGCATCGCGTGGCGGCGTGGGGCCGGTCGTTGCAATGGCCGGGCGCGTGTGGTTGAGCGACCTCAGGGAGGGGTCGGCCGGTTCATTCTCTCATGCTCAAGGTAGGCATCATCGGGTTCGGGAAAATGGGGCGCACGCGGGCCGAGGCGGTGGAGCGCTCGGGGCTGGGTAGGGTGATGGCGGTGCATGACCCGGCAGGTGGCGATACCGGGGGAATCCCGGTGGTGGATTCCGAGAACGCCTTGATCGCGACGCCCGGACTCGATGCGGTGATCGTCTGCACGCCCAACCACCGCAACAAGCCGCTCACCCTGGCCGCGCTGCGCGCGGGACGGCATGTCTTCTGCGAGAAGCCGCCCGCGTTCACGGCCGCGGACGTCGAGGAGATCCAGGCGGTGGAACGCGCTTCCGGGCGGAAGCTGATGTACGGCTTCAACCACCGGCACCATGCGTCCATCAAGTCGATGCGCGAGATGGTGAACTCGGGCCAGTACGGCCGCCTGCTGTGGATGCGCGGTCGGTACGGGAAGAGCGTCGATCACAACTATTTTCAGACCTGGCGCGCGAAGAAGGAACTCGCGGGCGGCGGCATCCTGATCGACCAGGGGATCCACATGCTCGACCTGTTCCTGCTGCTGGCGGGTGAGTTCGATGAGATCCAGGCCATGGTTTCGAACCTCTATTGGAAACTCGAGGGCATCGAGGACAACGTGTTCCTCAATCTGCGAAACCGGACGACGGGCGTGGTGGCCTCGTTGCATTCGACCATGACCCAGTGGCGGCACCTGTTCTCGCTCGAGGTGTTCCTTGAACGCGGCTACATCGTGCTGAACGGACTGAAGACGCAGTCGGGATCCTACGGGGACGAGGTGCTGACGATCGCGAAGAACCGCACGACGGCGCCGGCGGCCACATGGGAGGATGAAGAGCGGTTCGTCTACCACGCGGACACGTCGTGGGTGGACGAGACGACGGCGTTTCTCGAATGCGCAGCGCGCGGACTGCCCGTGCCTGCGGGGAGCTCGGAGGATGCGCTGAAAGTGATGCGATTGATCGATGGGGCCTATCGCAGTGAATGCCATGCCCATGAACAGCGGCACGAGAAGCTGAGCGGGGGTTGCTGGACTGGTCTCGAATGAGCGTCCTGCCGCCTAACTGGCCGAGGACGCCGCGCGGTGTGTGGGAATCGGCCACGCTGATGTCATGGATCTCCATGGGCATCCGCGCGGGGGGCTTCTTGCTGGTTTTGCCGGCGCTGGCGGCTCGCCTGCCGAAATCGGATATCGAGTTGTGGCTGCTCTTCAGCACCGCCACCGGGCTCGTCCTCATGTTGTGTTTCGGCTTCGACTCAACCCTTGTCCGTCTCATTGCCTATGCGCTCGCGGGCCGGCCCATCGCCGAAATGGGCGACATGGCGGCGCGTTGGGAGAAGTCGACGGGTGTTCCGGACACCGGGGCGTTGCGGCGGGTTTTGAGATTCCTGGCGCGGGTTTTTGCGCGGGTTGGGGTCATTGGATTCCTGGTGGCTGCGGTGGTGGGTTCGGCCGTGCTCTGGCGGTCGGTGGAGCGCTCGAGTTCGCCGGCGGGCGGTTGGTGGGCCTGGGCGATGGTCTGCCTCGGATGCGGCAGTGCGCTCTACGGCATGCGCTTTGCCTGCATTCTTCAGGGCTTCAATCGCGTGGCCGAGTTGCGGCGCTGGGAGGCCGTCTTCGGCATCGGGGCGGTCGCCATCACGCTGGCAGTCGTGATGCTGAAGCCGAGCCTGCCGGTGGTGGTGACGACCTGGCAGGCGATCGGGGTGCTCGGGGTGCTGCGCAATCGCTGGTTGGCGATGAGTATCCCCGAAGTCCGCGCCGCCGCTCGCGAACCGACCGAGGCTGATCCGGAACTTTGGGCGTTGGTCTGGCCGGTTTCATGGCGGATGGGCGTGACCATCCTCGGGTCGCTCGGATTGATCCAGGCGTCCGGAATCATCTACTCGCTGCTTCCGAATCCGACCCAGTTGGCCGGCTACCTGCTCTGTCTCCGCCTCTATCAGTTTCTGTACTCCATCGGCGGGGTGCCTTTCCATGCGAGGATTCCGGCCTTGGCCGGACTTCGCGCCTCGGGCGATATCGTGGCGCAAATGGACCTGGCGCGCAAAGTCATGCGCCGGGTGTATGTCACGGTCATTCTGGGTATCTGCGGCGTCGCGGTCCTGGGCAATTACCTTCTGGACGCAGGCAGGTCCGGCGAGCATTTGGATCTCAAAGTGTGGTGGGTTCTGGGCGTGGCGTTGGTGGTGCAGCTCTATGGGGGCATGCTGGGCGGATTGTACGGCCTTTCGAACCGGGTGTTCGGGCACCACGCCATTCTGGTTTTTGGATCCAGCTACTACGGAAGCGCGCTGCTTCTGGTTCCACCCCTTGGCGCTCAGGGCATTGCCTGGGCGCTGCTGCTGGGATGCTCCGTGGCGGCCGCCTTTGCCGCCTGGAAGACCTACCCTGCGCTGCGCGTGGCGGCATGGACCTTCGAGCGTGGAGTGACCGTCCCGGCAGTGGCCACGATCGTTTTGCTCGCCGCTGCCGGCCGGGCCATCGCGAAGTAACGAGTCATGATCCGGAAAGCCTTGAACCGTCTCCGAAACCCGGGGCCACGAACCCGCTACGAGCATTTGATCGCCACCGTGCGCGCCTGCCAGCCCAAGAGCCTTCTCGAGATCGGCGTCTGGCGAGGGGACCGGGGCGAGCAGTTCCTGCGCGCGGCGCCGTCGCTGGGCGACTATGTGGGTGCGGATCTCTTCGAGGGCATGGACGACGCGACGTTCACGCGGGAATCGATGGGCAAGTGTTTTCCGACCTCCATGGCCCAGGTGGAAGCCCGCCTCAAGGCCGCCGCCCAGCCATCGACCCGCATTCGGCTCATCCGTGGGCGAACGGATGTGACCCTTCCCATGCTCCTGCTAGACGGGAAGGCGCGCTATGACTTCATCTACATCGACGGCGGGCATAGCCTCGAGACTGTCGCCAGCGACTGGGAATTCTCGCGGCAGCTGGTACGGCCCGGTGGCACCATCGTGTTCGACGACTACTACCCCAACGATGCGACCCGCGGTGCGAAGGTGACGATCGATGCCCTGCTCTCCGATTCGCGCTACCGCGTGCGGTTCTTTCCCGTCATCGAGGATATTGTCGAGGATCTGCAGATCACCATGGTGCGGGTCGAGACTCGTGCCTGAGGTCAACGCCCCCCGCGGTCGCTCTACCCATCTCCATCCATGCTGAGGACCATCGCTCGGAAGGTGCGAAACCGGCTGCGAAATCACTGGTTTCGGCCCAGGAAGGTTTCCGAGACCAGCCGTTGCCGGGCGTCTCTGTCCCGGTTTTGCGTCGGAGATGGCATGGATATCGGGTTTGGCGGGGATCCGATCACGCCGACGGCGATCTGCATGGATCTGCCGACGCCCTACGCGCAGTATCTGACGCACGTCCAGCACTTGCGCGGCAGCGCCGACGACCTGCGCTGGTTCCGGGACAACAGTCTGGATTGGGTCTATTCGTCGCATGTGCTGGAGGACTTCCCGGACACTGCCGGGGTCCTCGGGGAATGGATCCGAGTGGTCAAACCAGGCGGCCATGTCGTGCTTTATCTCCCGGACGAGCAAACTTACCGGGCGCATTGTCGGTCCCAGGGCAAACCTCCCAACGCCCATCACATCCACGAGCACTTCGGCCTGCCCTACTTGAAGGGGATTCTGGATCGGCGCACCGACGTCGAGATCGTTCACGAGGCGTTCCCGGTCGGTATCTACAGTTTCGAATTGGTCCTGCGGAAGCGCGGATGAATCCCCGCAGGCATGGCCATGGCCTCTCTCGTTATCAAAAACGATGGCTTGGGAGACCTGGTTCTCGCGTCGGGGCTGATCTCGGATCTCGCGAACGCGGTGGGCCCCCTCGACCTGATCACCTGCGAGAGCAACCGGGAGGTCGCCGAGAACATCCCCGGCCTGCGCCGAGTGATTTATGTTTCGCGGGACGGACTGCGGCTGGCCGGATTGGGATTGAGATTCGGGCTGCGGATCGGACGTTGGGGGCGGTCCGATTCCGCCGTGTTGAAGGCTCTGTCGGACGAGCAATATGACGACGCATTCTCGCTGCGGCGCTACATCCGGCAGAGCACCCTGATCCTAATGCGCCGGGTTCGCGCGAAGCGTCGTCACTGCGCGTGGATGTTCCCCACCAATGCCAGCCATCCGCTGGCGGAACAACTGAGCCGGGGGTGGGGTCGATTCCGTGGCGATCCCGGCGGATCGGAATTGGACTACTACCGTCGATTCCTGAAAGCGGC
>CAZYJB010000366.1:0-5184 GCA_964647675.1 uncultured Verrucomicrobiota bacterium
GGGGCACCGCCTCGACGCGCGCGGCGTTCGCGCCCACCGGCGGATGCGGGACGGCCGCGCTCATGGTCACCGCGGGGCGGGAAGCCGGCGCACGAGGTCCTCGATCGTGGCTTCCGGCGTGGCCCCGGCGAAGCGCGACTGGGGATCCATCACCAGGCGATGGCTGATGACGGGGACCGCGAGCTCGGTGACGTGCTCCGGGTGCACGAACTCCTCGCCGTCGAAGAGCGCCAGGGCCTGGGCGGCCTTCATGAGCGAGAGCGAGGCGCGCGGGCTGGCGCCCAGCGGCACGCCGGGAAGGTCACGCGTGGCGCGCACCAGCCCGACGATGTGCAGAAGGAGTTCCTCCGAGACGCGCACACGCTTCACCGCCTGGCGCAGGCGGCGCACATCGTCCGCGCCGCAGCACGGGCGCACGAACTCGAGCGGGTGCACCAGCGATTGCCCGGTGAGGATGGCGACCTCTTCCGTGGCGCTCACATAGCCGAGTCCGAAGCGCATCATGAAACGGTCCATCTGCGCCTCGGGCAGCGGATACGTGCCGCGGAACTCGATGGGATTCTGGGTCGCGATGACGAAGAAGAGGTCGGACAGCGCGCGGCGCTGACCTTCGACACTGACCTGCGCTTCAGCCATGGCTTCGAGCAGCGCCGACTGCGTGCGAGGCGAGGCGCGATTGATCTCGTCGGCCAGGAGGATGTCGGTGAAGACGGGGCCTTCCCGGAAGTCGAAGGTCTGCTCGCGCTGGTTGAAGACGGAGACGCCGACGATGTCGGTCGGCAGGAGGTCGGGGGTGAATTGAACGCGGCTGAAGCGCGAGTCGATGGACAGGGCGAGCGTCTTGGCGAGGGTGGTCTTGCCCGTGCCGGGGAAGTCGTCGAGGAGCACATGCCCCCCTGCGGCGAACGCGGCGAGGAGGCGACGGGTGGCGGGTTCCTGGCCACGCAGCACGAGGCCGATGTTGGCGGCCAGCTTTTTGAACACCTCCGCCGCGGCGGCGGCCTGATCGGACATGCCGGGGACGATGGCGCGGGTGCCCGGGCAGCGGCAAGCCCGCGGCAGCGTCGTGGCTGTTCAGCCCCCCGCCACGACCCGCACGATCTCGAGGCGGTCCCCCGGCTTCAGCGGTCGCTCGGCGAACTCCGAGGGGGCCACTGCCTGACCGTTGTGTTCCACCACCACGCTGCGCGGCAGGAGCCCGCGGACGACGAGGAACTGCTCGATCGTGCACGGAAACGCCGTCGCCATCGGCTCCCCGTTTGCCACGACGCTCTCTCCGCGCGTACCTGGTCCGTCCGTCATGCGGCCATTCTAGGCCGCACAATCGGGTTTGGCACGGCAGGAAAGGCCGCGCGAAGCCGCGCCTTGGCGTCCGGACGGCCGCTCCCCTACGCTGTGCGCGTGACCGAGAAACAACTTCGCGCCCTGGTCAAGGACGGGACCATCGACACCATCCTGGTCGGGTTTCCGGATCCGTTCGGCCGGCTCGTCGGCAAGCGTTATCGTGCAGACTTTTTCCTCGAATCCGTCCTGCGCGACGGCACTCACGGATGCAGCTACCTGCTGACGGTGAACATGGACATGGATCCCCTGGAGGGGTTCAAGGTCGCCAACTGGGACTCCGGGTTCGGCGACTTCCAACTGCGTCCGGATTTATCCACCTTGCGCGTGCTGCCGTGGCAGAAGGCGGCGGCGCTGGTGATCTGCGACTATGCGCGCGAGGACGGCACGCTGGTGGCGGAGGCGCCGCGCTCGGTGTTGCGCCGGCAATTGGACCGACTGAAACAGCTCGGTCTCTCGGCCTTCTGTGCGAGCGAGTTGGAGTTCTATCTTTTTCATCAGACCTACGAGTCCGCCTTCGCGGACGGCTACCGCGCGCTCAAGCCGTCGAGCGACTACCGCATCGACTATCACCTGATGCAGACCACGCGCGACGAGGACCTCATGCGCACGATCCGCAACGGGCTGACCGAGGCCGGAGTGCCGATTGAGAACAGCAAGGGCGAGTGGAGCCGCGGCCAGCACGAGATCAATTTCCGGTACGCCGAGCCGCTCGAAATGGCGGACCGCCACGTGGTGTTCAAGCAGGCGGTGAAGGAGATCGCCGTGCAGCACGGGCGCGCCGTCACCTTCATGGCCAAGTACGCGCCGACCGAGGCGGGCAACTCGTGCCACATCCATATGAGCCTGTGGAAGGGGGGGAAGAGCGTGTTCGCCGCCGCGGGGAAGGAGCCTGGTCCCGGGTCGCCCGATTTCCGCGCCTTCCTGGGCGGTCTGATGAAGTACTCGCCGGAGCTGTGCCTGTTCTTCGGTCCGACCATTAACAGCTACAAACGCTATCAGCCGGGCAGTTGGGCGCCGACGCGCATGGCCTGGGCGACCGACAATCGCACGACCGGCTTCCGCATCGTTGGGCACGGCAAATCATTCCGGATCGAGAACCGCATGCCGGGGGCCGATGCAAATCCCTACCTCGCCTTTGCGGCCATGATCGCCGCGGGCCTGGCTGGCATGCAGGAGGGTTTGGATTGCGGCGACGAATACCGCGGCAACGCGTACATCGACGAAGGGCTCGCGCGGTTGCCGGCGAGCCTCGCCGAGGCCACCCAGTTGCTGGACAACTCGGCCTTGGCCCGCAAGGCGCTGGGCGACGACGTGGTCGACTTTTACGTGCGCCACGCGCGTCTCGAGCACCAGTCGTTCAGTGACGCGGTGACGGATTGGGAGAAGCGACGGTATTTCGAGGGTATTTGAACTGCGATTGCGCTCCGCGTGACGCGCAGAGGCCGGTGCCTCCGACGCGTGGGTCCACTCGCCTCACTCCGCCTTCAACGCCGAGGCGGGATCCACGCGCGCCGCGCGGCGGGACGGGATCCAGCAGGCCACCAGCGTCGTGCCCACGAGGAGGCTGATCGCCGCCAGGTGCGTACGCGGATCGTGGGGAACCACGCCATAGAGGATCCCGCGCATGACGCGGGTGAGGAGCAGGGATCCCAGCAATCCCACGATCGTGCCGCCGAACACGAGGCCCATCCCCTGGCGCAGGACGAGGGCGACGATGCGGCGGCGATCGGCGCCGAGGACCATGCGGATACCCAGTTCGCGGGTGCGTTGTCCGACCGACAGCGCCAGCACGCCCGAGATTCCCGTGGCCGTGAGTCCGAGGGCGAGCAGGCTGAAGCCGCCGAGCAGGACTGCCTGGAACCGCGTCGGCGCGGCGACTTCGTCGACCAGGTCGTCCATCGTGCGGATGACCGGGGCGGGAAGGCTTGGGAGCGTGGCCGCCACCTGCCGGCGCACGGCCTGCGCCACGGAGGCCGGCTCCCCAGTCGTGCGCACGAAGACCGTGGGCGATTGCATGGGCCACTGCCAGTAGCTCGCGTAGATCTCGGGGAGGGCCTGCGGTTGGGGGTGAAGGGATTTGGCGTCGGTGACGACGCCGACGATCCGACTCCACTCGGGCTGTCCCCACCGGTTCGTGGCGTTCAAAGGCGGTTGCTGACGTCCCATTTTGACGTATTGCCCGACCGGATCCTGGCCGGGGAAGAACTGCCGCGCGAACGCCTCGTTCACGAGCACGATGCCCGGGCTTTCCAGAACATCGGATTCCGCCACATCGCGTCCGCGCAATTGCCGGAGCCCCAGGGCCGTCGTCCATCCTGGCGAGACGCCGCTGAAGTACGCTGTCGGCGGGGCGTCGGCTTCGGTCAGGGCGCGGCCGTGGATGGCGAAGGTCTCGTGCGCGGGTTGGTTGGCCCGTCGCAACAGCCGGCTGCCCGCACCGACCGCCTCCACGCCGGGAAGCATGCGAAGCTGCGCCATCAGCTGCGACAGCGCGACCTGGGGCCGGGTGGGGGTCGGACGCGTCCAGCCGGTGAAACCGGAGACGGAAAAGTCGAGATCCACGGCGAGCAGCCGGCGGCTCTCGATCCCGCGGTCCGCGTTCATCAGCCGGCCGAGTGTCTGGAGCATGAGACCGGCGCCGGCGAGCAGGATCAGCGAGAGCGCGACTTGCGTGATCACCAGTGCCGCTCGTGCGCGCTGGGTGGCCCGTCCCGCCGAGGCGCCGCGCGCGGCTTCGCGCAATGCACCGCCCGGAGCGAGGCGGGTGGCGTGCCAGGCCGGGGCGAGTCCGAACGAGACTCCTGCCAGAATCGAGATCAGGAGCGTGAAGACGGTGACCGTGGCGTCGAGACCCACGTTGTCCAGGCGCGGGAGGTTCAACGGGCTGGTGGTGACGAACCACTGCACGCCGGCCGTGGCGAGCAGCAAGCCCGCGGTGCCACCAGCAAGCGACAGGAGCAGGCTCTCGACCAGCAGCAGTCGTGTGAGCCGCCAGCGACCGGCACCCAAGGCGAGGCGTATGCCCAGTTCCTGGCGTCGCGCCAGCGCGCGGGTGAGCACCAGGCTGGCGAGGTTGGCGCACGCGATCAGCAGCACGAGCCCGACCACCGCCCACAAAACCAGCAAACCGAGACGCGTGGGGGCGCCCACGGCCTGGTCGATCATCGGCACGACGGTGACCTCGGAGCCAATGCGAAGTCCCGGGTACGCGCGCTGGATCCGCGCCTGGATGCCGCTCAATTCGGCGCGGGCCTGGTCCACGGTGACACCCGGCTTGAGGCGCGCGATAACCTGGTGCCAGTGCGCGTCCCGCCGTTCCGAGATTGAAACCCCCATCCAGCCCATGGGCAGCCACATCTCGATGCGGCCGGGCTGACCGAATCCGGGGGGCATGACGCCGACGATGGTGTAGTCGCGGCGACCGTAGGTATCCAGGGTAAGCGTGCGGCCGAGGATGTTCGAATCTCCTGCAAACTGGCGCTGCCAGAGTCCGTGGCTCAGGACCGCCACGCGCGGGCCTTCCCTCACGTCCTCCTCGGCGCTCAGCGTGCGTCCGAGCAACGGCGCGCTGCCCAGCGTGGTGAAGAGACTCGAGGAGGCGTAGCTGGCGCGGATCCGCACGGTGCCGTCGCGCTGGACAAGATTGAACTGCTCCACGCCGTCCCAACCCGGCACCAGGCCCAGGTCTTCCAGGACCGAATTCTGCGCGCGCCAGTCGAGGTAGTTGGGGCCACTGACCCGGTCCTGCTCAATGCCGCGCGACGGATCGCGTTCCCAGAGGGTGACGAGTCGGTCGGGGTTGGGGTAGGGGAGCGGCGCGAGCAGGACACCCTGCACGAT
>CAZYJB010000367.1:0-5182 GCA_964647675.1 uncultured Verrucomicrobiota bacterium
ATGGCTTCGCACAGCGAAGGCATCAACCAGCACCAGGCCGTGCCGTTGTGGTAGGCGGGCTTCCGCCGCGTGTCTTCGTCACCCTCGTACTGTCCCCAGTAGGGATGCCGCGGGTCGTTGAGCAGGCGTCCGTCGTGGGCCCGGATCTCGAGCGGCGGCGTGGCCGGCAGGTCGGCGAGGGAACGCAGCGCGCCGGGGACGAACAGATGCCTGAGCGTCGAGGCGACCAGACGTCGGGAGCGCGAGGCTTCGCAAACGCCCATGGTCACGAGGAAGAGGGCGTTGGGCCGGAGTGCGTGGTCGCGCGCGGCCGAGGACGCGGAGTCCCCCGCCGGCGCGAGGAGCACGTCTGCGTACCAGCCTTCGTCCTCGAGCCAGTAGAGATGCTCGACGGCCGTGCGAGCTCGTTGGGCGAGCGTCGCCCACGGCGCGCCCATTGCCCCGTGGCGCGCGAGGAACTCGAGGACGCGGATCCACAGCGCCTGGATCTCCACCGGGTACCCCTGCCGCGGTGTTCCGGCCGGATAGTTGGTGTCCATCCAGGTGAAGTGCGACGGACTCCAGACCAGCGCGGTGACGGGATCGACGCGGATGCCGTTGGGCGTTCCCTGCAGGTATCCGAGCGCAAGATCGCGCACCGTCTCCAGAAGCGTGGCACCCGATCCCGCGGGCACCCGACGGAGGATTTCTGTGCCGACCCGTTCGGCGGTTTCCGCGACCAGAACGCCGAACCAGAGCGGCGCGTCACTGGTGTCGCGATTGGAGGCATTGGCGCCGTGGATGGAATTGGGGAGGGTGCCGCGCTCGGCGAACGGCGCGAATACGTCGAGGATGCCCAGGACTTCCTCGTGCCAACCGGCGGCCAGCAGGCCACGCGCGGCGATGAACGTGTCGCGCCCCCAGTCGAGAAACCACGGATAGCCCGCAATCACGGTGATGCCGCGCTCGCGGGTGACCGCGAACTGGCGGCAGGCGTCGAGGAGGCGGTGGCGAAGGATCTCCCACGGATCCGCGGGGCACCCGGAGATTATTTCGGGGGCGGTGAGTGCCCTGGCGATCTCTGGAGCGGAGCCGTCCAGGGGCGGGTCTTCGGCGTCGAGGAGGAGATCGACCGATTCACCGGGCGCGAGCGGGATCTCGAACCATCCAGGCGAATAGGCGTCGCCGGTGCCGACCTGTCCACGCGAGGCTTCCACGGGATGCGCCACGCGCTCGCTCCATTCCGGTTGCGGATGATAGAGGCCGCGCGTGATCGCGACCGCCACCCGTCGGCCGGCGGCGGGTTGGAAGACGAAGCCAACGCGCCCGGAGGTCTCGGTTCGGGTGTTGGAAGCGAAATGCAGTTCGCTGCCGGGATTGCGCTGTGTTTCGGCGTGAAAACTGCGGTCTTCGAGATCAACGCGCAGGATGAGGCGTGCGTCGATCGGCGTATCCCCGGGGTGGCGGGAGAAGCGGATGAGCGTGGTGTTGCGTGCGGGCAGCATGGCGGCCTGGGCGGCGATCCGGGCGGTCCGGCCGTCGCCAGCGTTGACCCGGAAGTCCCAGCACGCGGGGCTGCGCGCCTGTAATCCCGCCAGGTTGTGACGGTCGAGCGCGGAGACAAAGCCGTCGGCGTTCAGCCAGGCCCGCACTCGCTTGACGAGTACCTGGCGGTCGACCGGGAGCGTCGGGTGCAGGTTGGCGGCGAGGGCGGCGTCGTACTTCGAGTGAACCGTGCCGAAATCCACCGGCAACCGCGCCATGCCGCCGCGTCCGTTGGTGAGCAGGACAAGTGCGTCCGCCTCCGGTGCAGCGGGCAGGGCGGGTGCTGCCGCCAGGAATCGAATCAGCCCGACCACCGGCTCGTGGGGGGTCTCGGTGGACGATTCGAGCTCGAGCGTGGCGTCCACGGACACTGCGCCGTCGAGCGGGGGAAAGGCGGCGAACCAGTCGTTTTCTCCCGGGACGGACTGCACGTGCCGCCAGCCGCGCGTGGGCCCGAGGTCGAGATGGGCTCGGAACGGAGTCGCGTCGCGGAGGAGCAGCCACCAGCCGGGCGGGACGCAGACGACGCGCCGCACCTCGATCCGCGACCACTGGATGACATTGGGGAATACCGTTCCTTCGCGGGCATTGCGCTCCAGTTCGGCCAGATCGATTTTTCCCGGATAGCCGGCGTGGTGACGTCGCGCTCGTTCGGAACAGGCGGCGAGGATGCGCTCGGGATATCGCGCAATGGCATCGGTGAGTGATGCGCGCTCGGCGGAATCGCGGAGAACCTCGGCCGGGAGCAAGGCAGCAGCGGCCTGGATGAGCCAGGCTCGGCGTTCGGCGTCCAGACGGTAGGCGTGACCCGCGTCGGACACGCCGCAGGTCGCCACGCATCGTGCCTCCCCCGGCGCCAGCTCGGCGGAAAGGCCGCGGGAGGTCCATTCCAGTTTGGGGAGCGCCGGGTCCAGCAGGTCGTGCCGCCAGTCCCGGGCCTCGCCGACGTCAGCCCGCGCGAGTTCGAGCGTGCCCGGGCGATCGGGCGAGGTGTTTACCAGCACCAGCGCGCGCGCGGAGCCGTCGGCGCTGGTGCGCAACAGGGCGAACACCTGCGATGCGGGCGGGCTGAGGCGACGCAGTTGGGCACCCTGGTAGAAGCACGGATGGTGCGCGAGGATGCGGTTCAGCTGAGCAAGTTCGTCGACAAGGTTCTCAGGCTGGTCCCAGGCAAGTCCGGTGCGTTCATGCACGCGGATCTTCTCGGTGGCGAGCCACTCGACCCCGCTGGTGAATCCGAACCCGCCCGCCACCGAGGTGAGGGCGCAGAGGCGGTTGCGCAGGCGGGACCACGCACGGCCCCGATGGGCGAGCCGCTGGTTGTCGTGCGTCTCGCTGAAGTGCACGTAGGTGCCCACCCGCCGGCTCTGCTCGAGCGCGTAGTCCAGGTAGCCCTGCACCTCGGCGGGTGATTCGTTCTGGAAGAGCTCCGAGTACGCCCATTGCATGCCGCCGTGGGTCAGGAGCTGTTCCGTGGCGTCCCAGGATCCGCCGAGTCCCTCGAGCAGGAACACGGCGTCGGGGAACTCATGGTGCACGCGGGCGGTGATGTACTGCCAGACGTGGACGGGGATCTTGTAGCCGGCGTCGCAGCGGAAGCCATCGACGCCGCGCCGGCACCAGGTGACGAGCGAATCGGCGATGAGGTTCCAGAGCGCGACATGATGCTGCTCGAGTTCGACGAGATCCTCCCAGACCACTCCCCAGGCGCCGGGGCAGGCGAAGCGGCCGTCGGGCTCGCGGCGAAAGAATTCCGGATGCTCTTCATAAAGGCGCGAGCCCCATCCCGTGTGATTGATGACGATGTCGAGGAAGAGCCGCGCACCGCGCGCGTGGATGCCCCGCGCCAGTTCGCAGAATTGTTCGACACCCGTGGTGCGCTGATCGAACTCGACGAGTGCGGGATCGATGGCGGTGAGGTCGAGCGCGGCGTACGGACTGCCCATTGGACCGAACCGCGCGAACACCGTGGGGGTGGGATGGATGGGAAGGAGCTGGATGACGCGGCAGCCGAGCCGGTCGATGATGTGCGGCAACTGCCGCGTCAGATCACGCAGGGTTCCTGACGCCGGCAGCACCGCGGTGCCCGCGTTACGCAGGGCGGTCATCGCCGCGAGTTCCACCTCGGGATGCACGGTCGTCAGTGCGCGCGTCGGCCCCAGGAGGCGCGTGAACGCGCAATACACGGTGTTCGCGGAGCGCGTCCAGTCAGGGTGGACACTCACACCGAAGTCCGCGCCGTCGGGCCAGAGTTGGGCGCCGGCGGCATCGATGAGGTACGGCTTGCCGGTGAAGAATCCGACCTCGGGCAGGAGGAGGGAGGTGGCCCAGCGGCCCTCCTGCCACTCGAGGGGGATATCATGCCAGCACGCGCCGAAGGGTGCGATGCGGGAGGTCGCGGCCTGAAGGATCTCGGTGCGGCGGGCGGCGCCGCGTCCGAGATTGGTACGCAGCCGCGCACGCCAGCCGAGCTCGGGTCGCGTCGAAGGCCCTGCGTGGAGGGAGCATTCGAAGGTATCGCCGACGTGACGGACGCAGCGGGTGCCGGCCGCCGGGGTCATGGTGATCGGATCCATCGCGGACGCGGCAAGCAGACGCCGGTGCGGAGGGCGGTGCAAGCCTGCCGGCGCCGAAGGGCCGTTCTTTCGCGCGCAACAAAAAGGGCGCCCATGAATCATGGGCGCCCCGGTCATGAGCTGGACGGTGGATCAGCCGACGAGCGGCTCCTCCTCGGTGACGAGTTCGGCCGGGGATTCCTCCTCGGTGCTGACCTCGACAAGCGGTTTCACCTTGATGTTGCGGTGGTCGGTGAAACCGGTGCCGGCGGGGATGATGTGACCCATGATCACGTTCTCCTTGAAGCCGCGCAGGTAGTCGTATTTGCCCATCGTCGCGGCGTCGGTGAGGACGCGCGTGGTGTCCTGGAACGAGGCGGCGCTCAGGAACGACTCGGTCTCGAGGGAGGCCTTGGTCACGCCGAGGAGCACGGGCACCGCCTCGGCGGGCTTGCCGCCCATCTTCTCGACGCGGTTGTTCTCCTCCTCGAACGTGATCTTGTCGATCTGCTCACCCCACAGGAACGTGGTGTCGCCGGGTTCTGTGATGCGCACCTTCTTGAGCATCTGGCGGATGATGATCTCGATGTGCTTGTCGTTGATGGTGACGCCCTGGAGGCGGTAGACCTCCTGGATTTCGTTGACGAGGTGCTCCTGGAGCGCCTGCGGCCCGAGCACGTCGAGGATTTCGTGCGGGACAATGGGACCTTCGGTGAGCTGCTGCCCCTTCTTTACGAAGTCGCCCTTGAACACGATGACGTGCTTGCCGATCGGGATGAGGTGCTCCTCTTCCTGGCTTGAGTTCGCGTCCCGCACGACGATGCACCGCTTGCCGCGTACGCTGGGACCGAAGTCGACGATGCCGTCGATACGGGAGATTTCGGCGGCGTCCTTCGGGCGGCGTGCTTCGAACAATTCGGCCACGCGCGGGAGACCGCCGGTGATGTCCTTGGTCTTGGACGTCTTGCGCGGCGTCTTGGCGAGGAGGGCGCCGGCCGCGAGGCGAGTGCCTTCCTCGACGACGATGTGCGCGCCCGACGGGATCGGGTAGCTCGCCACCGGCTCGTCCTTGTCGTCGGCGATGATGATCTGCGGGTGCAGAT
>CAZYJB010000368.1:0-5178 GCA_964647675.1 uncultured Verrucomicrobiota bacterium
AGCGATCGGCGCCATCCTGCCGGTGAATCTGGAGGAGGTCGGGGGTCTGCTGGACCAGTTGCGCGCCCCGAGGGTGCCGACCTGAGCTCGAGGCGGACGGAGACCGGTTTCACCCGATTTGGTCGCCGACCAGGGGTCAACCTTTCACGCGATCGACCTTCCCGCCCGCCCGTCGATGCCCGCCCGTGGGACCGCGTCGCCTACCGGACTCGCGCACGTCCGTCCCCACCTTCCGCATCGGTGCGCCACCAGATCCGGACCGGCCCGTCCGTCTCGGCTGTCACGAGATCCGGCCGGCCGTCACGGTTCAGATCAGCTGCTGCAAGGCCGCGCTGTTCGCCCCAGAGCACAATCCCCGACTCATCCGGGTTGAGGCTGCGAAACCGCGCCGTGCCGTCATTGATGAGGACGAGCCCGATCCCGGCATCGACGCGTTCGTCGTCCGCTCTCATCGAGGCGTGATTCTGTGCGCAGACCATGTCGACCGGTCCATTCCGATCAAGATCCACTGCGAGCAGGCGGTGGATGGGAGTCCATTGGGCCTGGGGCGGGAGCTCCCGCTGCTGCCAGCCATCGGTGCGGTTCAGGAAAACTGCCGAGGTGAGGGTGCGGGCGGTCAGGACGCCGGACGGCGACGGGTGGCCTTCAAGGAGGTTGGGCAAGGTGGCGTCGGCATACGCGCGATGGGAGGGAAAGGCGCCGGGAAGCCAGGGAAGATCGGCCCGCAACACGTCGCGTCGGCGTCGTGGGCGGAGTGGGCTGTCTCCCGTGGAAGACCAGCACTCGATCAGCCCGACCTGTCCCGGCGCGGCGAATTCCCCGTGGGCCAGTGAACAGCGGCCGCCGGGGGACCGTTGCCACGCGGTGTTGAGACCCCAGTTGCCGGCGGCGATATCGAGTCGCCCGTCGCCGTCGAAGTCGGCCACGGCCAGGCACTGCCACAGGCCGGTCACCTCCGCCAGCGACGCGGACGCAGGATCGGGCGTGGCGCGTCCTCGATCGAGCCGGAACACCCGCAGGCTGCCCCATTCGCAGGATGCGACCAGTTCGTTGGTTCCATCGCGGTCGAGATCGGCGATGGCGAGTCCGGTGACCAGGCCGACCCGCGCCAGCGCTTCTGAGCGCGCGTCATCGCGGAGGAGCCGCCCCAGATGATTGGTGAAGATAGCCACCGGAGCCGGCTCGGGGTAGCGCCCGGGAATCCAACGCCCACCCACCGCCAAGTCGGGATCGCCATCGCCATCGAGGTCCCCGATCGCCAGCGGACCGGCGGCTGCGCCGAGGCCGCGCAGGGGTTCGCCGGCGGACCACTGCCCGTTGGTGCGATGCCAGAGCAGGACGCTGGGGGAAAGGGACAGCGATTCGGGGGTGGGCGCCGCGACTGTGGCCAATGCGGACGGCTCATCGCCGTGGAGGGAGGCCAACGCCACTTCGGCGAGTTCCGGTGTGCCGGCGGCGGGTCGTGGAACCGGTTCCACGCGCAACACGCCACCAGGTGAGCCGCTTGGTTCAAACCGGATGGCGGGCGCGCGCGCGCCTTGGTCGTCGCCGCCGGTGGAGAGCAAGAGCCAGGTTCCGGCTGATCCGGTGATCGAAGCGACCGCGGGTCCCGGCCGATCGAGACGCCAGGGCAGGAGCGATTGGCTCGCGGCCTTGGCCGGAGCGGAATGGTGGACCCCGTCGATCCGGTGGGTGGGGCCCGCCGCAAACCAGGGCTTCGGCGGTCGCGCGCCCGGGGTCGGGTCACCGCCCGATCCCGGGGACTCCGGCTCGCGGATCTCGTACAGGCGATTGGCGAGCACCGGCCGGACGGTGGTGGTGCCACCATGCCGCCAGTGCACGACCAGAGTGCTGGGGGTGCCCGCGAGGGCGGGAGGGGCGAAGGTGAGCTGCGGTTGGTCGCTGGAGAGGTAACGACCGCCGGCGAGCACTTCGAGTTCCTGGGAGGGGACGGGTCCGCCCAGCAACCGCACCTTCGTCCCCGCGGCGTCGTGCGGCGGGCGGGGCACGAGACGCACCGCGACCCGCGGTTCCGCTGAGTCGTTGCGATAGAACAGCGGCGTGTCTCGCCAGGTGTTGCCGACCACGTCCAGATCGCCGTCGTTGTCGAGGTCGGCCAGGGCCATTCCATGGACGATGCGGCGTGAGTGGAAACCCCAGGTGTCGGACCGGTCCTCGAATTGCAGATTCCGGGAATTGCGCCAGGCAACCTTGGGAGGCGTGAGTGCCGGGTACCGAACGAGGAGGGAAGGAGCGTGCTCCATGGCCGGATCCGCGCCGGGCTTTCGCGCAGCCATCGCGGCGGTGGCGACGTCGAGATCGTTGAGATCGTGCGGGTGCCCGTTGGAGACCAGCAGGTCCTGGAAACCGTCGAGATCCACGTCGACAAAGATCGGGGTCCACGACCAATCCGAGGCGGCCACGCCCGCGTACCACGCGATCTCGGCGTAGGTGCCGTTGCCGCGGTTCCATTGAAGGACGTTGCGCGCCACCTCGGCCGGTTCGAGAAGGGACACCGAGGAAGGAAGAGTCGCCTGCGGTGCCTGCGCGAGGGTTCGCCGCGGATCGAGGCTGAGCATTTCGACCGTGATGAAGTCCAGTTTCCCATCCCGGTCGAGGTCCGCGGCATCGACGCCCATCGATGCCAAGCTGATGGTGCGAATGGCGCCGGCGGGCGCGGCGCGGAACTGCCCGGCGCCGACGCCGAGCCAGAACCGGTCGGGCGTCTGGAAATCGGAGCAGATGTAGAGATCGGGATGTCCGTCGCCGTTGAAGTCGCGGATTTGCACCGCGAGGCTGAAGTCGAGCGGGCCTTCCGGCAAGGGCACGCCCTGTGCATCGACGAAGTGGTCGGGCCAGACCGCGGGACGGAACGTACCGCGGCCCTGGTTGAGGAAGAGGAGGTCGGACTCGCCGAACTCGACCAGTTGGCCGTTCACGACCTTGAGGCGGCGCGCGAAGCGACCGGTGGGAACGGGCACGCCGGCCACCATTCGCGTGGTGATGCGTGCGCCATCACGGAGGATCGATTCGACACCGAACCGGCACAGGTAGAGATCGAGGTCGCCGTCGCCGTCGACATCAGAAAACGCGGAGGAGGTGTTGCCACCTGAGGTCTTGAGGCCGGCGGCGGTCGTGACGTTGGTGAAGCGCATCCCGCCGAGGTTGAGAAACAACGCATCGGGACCGAGGAACGACGTGACGTGCAGGTCGGGGCGGCCGTCCCCGTCGACGTCCCCCACGGCGGCTCCGGTGGCGATCATCCCGGCACAGGCCACGCCCGCGAGATCGGTGACCTCCTCGAACTGCCACCCGCTGAGGTTGCGAAACAGGCCGCTGGGACCCTCTTTGCCGCAGAGAAAGACGTCGCACCAACCGTCGCCGTCGAAATCGGCAAGGGCCAGTCCCGCGCCGTTCATCGTGTTTTGCCGCGTGGCATAGCGCGTCGCGGAAATCTGGTTCGTCCACCGGATGCCCAGGCTCTCGGCGGGGAGCTCGGTGAAACGTCGGTTGGGCGCCGAGGCGTCTGGGGGAGGGGACGGGTTAAGGACGGCGGTGCGGTAGCCGGACTCGGATTGCCACGCGAGCGGAGGCGGGGTGGCCGCGCCGCCCGTTGCGGTGAGGGCGATCCCCAGGACCCCGGAGATCAGCGAGCCGGGGCGGGGACCGGGAAGGGCGGCAAGACGAGCGAGCCAGCGGAACGCCATGGGCAATCCAATCTTGGAATGCGCAGGATGCTACTGGCGTTCGGGTGAAGGTGGAACCAGGAATCGTTGAATCTTGCGCTGACAAGGAAACGCCCGCGACGAGGGTCGCGGGCGGATTGCGGAGAACAGGCTGCCGGACGCCGAAGCGTCCGGGGCGTGGCAGGGATCAATCCTCGGAGAACAGGTATTCGAGGTCGGTACTGGAGAGGTTGCGCGCGAAGCCCTCCTCGCCGAGGACGTCCGAGATGGTCTGCGCCTTCTTCTGCTGCAGGTCCCAGATTTTCTCCTCCACCGTTCCCGGGCTGATGAGCCGGTAGGCGTTGACCGTGCGCGTCTGGCCGATGCGATGTGAGCGGTCGATGGCCTGGGCTTCGACGGCGGGGTTCCACCACGGATCGTACAGGATGACGTAACTCGCGGTGGTGAGGTTGAGGCCTGTGCCGGCGGCGCGCAGGGAGAGGAGGAAGACGCAGGGGCGGGTTTCCTCCTGGAAGTTCTTCACCACCTCCTGGCGGTCCTTGGTATTGCCGGTGAGCGTGTGGGTGACGATGCCGCGCGTGCCGCATTCCTTTTCGAGCAGCTTCAGCATTTCCACGAACTGCGAAAACACGAGGACCTTCTCGCCCTTTTCGAGCAGGGGTTCGAGCAGTTCGAAGAGGGTCTCGGTCTTGCCGGAGGCGGTATCGCTGCCGACGAGCTGCGGATGGCAGCAGATCTGGCGCAGGCGCGTGAGCGCCGCGAGGACGTGCATGCGGCTTTGGGCGAGGCCCTTGGTCTGGAGGGCCTGCATGACCTGGTCGCGGCTGCGGCGCAGTTCGGCCAGGTAGAGTTTGCGCTGCTCCTCGCCGAGGTCGCAGTCGCGGCGTTCCTCGATGCGGTCGGGGAGATCCTTGGCGACCTGCTGCTTGAGGCGCCGCAGCATGAGGGGGCGCAGTTTGGCTGAGAGACGGCGCCGATTGATGCGCTGGGCGGCGGGATCCTCGCGCGGCGCTTCGTAGGTCTCGTTGAAGTCGACCTGGGTGCCGAGATAGCTGGGCTGCACGAAGTCGACGATGCTCCAGAGGTCGAGCAGGCGGTTTTCGAGAGGCGTGCCGGTGAGCGCGAGGCGCGTCTGCGCCTTGAGCTGTTTCACGCACTGCGTGACCTGGGCGCCGGGGTTCTTGATGAACTGCGCCTCGTCGAGGACGAGCGCCTGGAACTCGAACTTCTGCAGTTCCTCGAGGTCACGCCGCAGCAGCGCGTAGTTCGTGACCACGATGTCGAAGTTCGGGATCTGCTTGCGCAGCTGGTGGCGCGCGCCGCCGCTCTCCAGCACCAGCACGCGCAGGGCGGGCGCGAACTTCTCCGCCTCGCGACGCCAGTTGTGCAGCACCGAGGCGGGGCAGACGACGAGCGCGGGTTTGGACTTCTTGCCGTGCCGCAGCTTGAGCCAGAGCATCCACGACAGCGTTTGCAGCGTTTTGCCGAGACC
>CAZYJB010000369.1:0-5116 GCA_964647675.1 uncultured Verrucomicrobiota bacterium
CGGTGTTCGTCGCGGACTTGACCTCGACTCCGAAGCGGTTTGCGAAATACATCAACGGCGTGAAGCACCGCGAGGACGTGACCGGCGACGGCGCGAACATCGACGGACGCTTCTCGATCCCGCAGGAGATCTTCCTGTTCAACGACGGCGACGACAACGAGCAGAGCACGGTCTACGTCGCGGCAGTCCAGTTCCGCGAAGGGGCGCTGTCCGATGACGAGGTGGCGGCCCTGGGAGCGGCGACGGTCGAAGGACCGCCGCTCACCGGTTCCAGCGCCGGAGCCTGCCTGCCGCTCGGTGGCTCGACGCCGGGCACGGTCGAATTGCACTCCGCGAGTGCCGTCACCGGTCCGTACACACTCAATGCGGGTGCCACGGTCAACGCCACCGCCAAGACCATCACCGTGGCGGTTCCAACGTCCGCCGGGTTCTACCGGGTTCGCGGCGCCAGCGCGGTCCGCATCACCTCGGTGGTCGTCCAGGGAGCGAGCCTGGTGATCAGCTACCAGTAAGGAACCGGGAGCGGGGCGCTGACTCCCAACGCCCCGGCAACGTTCCTTGATTCCACACCCGCCCCTCCGGTTTCCACCGGGAGGGCGGGTGTCGTCGGTGACGCACCGGCGCGGCCAACGGAGGATTTCGGGCATGCGCTCCTCCCGCGGGCTCTACCTTCAGGGTCGTTGACACTCTTGCGCGGGGCCCCCGAGCTGCTGCTGCCTTTGCCCATCCCGGCCCTGGCGATCGGGCCCGCGCCCGGGGCCAACGAAAGCGCGGCCGCCCAGCCGGCGGAACTCGCCGCCCTGGTGACTTCCCTCGAGGCGGTGCGGCCGCAGGTGATGGCGCTTGCTGCCGACGCGCGTCGGCTGTCCATCCGCACCGGAGCCACGGCACAGGAAGAGTCTGGCTTGCGCGAAGCCGCGCGAACCGGCATTCCCTTGGAGCGATCCAGAGTTCACCCTTCCGCCTACTCCCATGCGATTCACAGTGCTTTCCCTGGTGTTGTTCGGTCACACCGTATTCATGCCGGGCGAGGTTCTTGCCGACCAGGCCGGGCGTCGCCATGCCGAGAACGAACTGCACGCGCGGCCGGCGATCCGCATCACGGTGGGGGTGCGCGACGCGGAGATTGTTGGCAGCGACAACCGCGCCTTGCAGGCGGCGGTGGATTACGTGGGCAACCTCGGCGGAGGCGTGGTGGAAATCGGGCCAGGCGAATACCTCATGCGAGATTCCCTGCATCTGCGCAGTCGCGTGACCGTGCGGGGCGCGGGGGAGTCCACGGTGCTGAAGAAGGACGCCGAGGTCCGTTCGCTGCTCGCCGCCGACGGTGACTTCGGGGAGGCGGCGATCACGGTGCAGGATCCTGCCGGGTTCAAGGTGGGGCACGGCGTTTATGTGGCGTCCAAGAGCCAGCGCGGCTTCCACGGCGTGTGCGCGACGCTGCTCAACGTACGATCGAACTACTTCACGCTGACGCGTTCCATGAACACCGATGTGATGGTGTCGGATGCCGGCTTTGCGGCGACGGTGTTTCCCGTGATCAGCGGTTATCACCTGGAGAACGCGCGGGTGGAGAATCTGACGGTGGATGGGAACCTGTCGCAGAACCCGACCCAGATCGATGGATGCCGGGTGGCGGGGATCTTCCTGTATCGAGGTGACGCCTGCGTGATCCGTGATTGCGTCGTGCGGAACTACAACGGCGACGGCATCAGTTTCCAGCAGTCGAATGACGTGACGGTGGAGGCCTGCGTGGTGGAGAAGTGCGCGGGATTTGGGCTTCACCCGGGCAGCGGATCGCAGCGCCCCGTGGTGAAGAACTGCCGTGCGCTGACCAATGGCAGTGACGGCTTTTTCTTCTGCTGGCGTGTGCGCGGCGGGGTGGCGGAGGGCAACTGGCTGGAGGGCAATGCCGGCTACGGCATGTCGATCGGGCACAAGGACAGCGACAACTTCGTGCGTCGCAACACGGTGGTGGGGAACAAGCGCGGCGGTGTCTACTGGCGCGCCGAATCCGAGCCGATGGCGGCGCATCGTATCACCTTCGAGGGAAACACCGTGCGCGACAACGAGGGCTGGGGCCTGTTTGTCGATGGCGCGACGAGCGGCACGATTATTCGCGGCAACCTCATCGAGGACGGCGGCAGCGGCCGGCAGAAGGTCGGAGTGCGCCTCGGCAAACAGGCCGGGGACGTGACGATGGACGGCAACACCATCCGCGCCGGGCGCGACCTGGTCGACGATCGCGCCCGCTGAATGGGATGGGGTGGCTCGGCCGGGACGGGCCTCGCCCCACCCTGCCTTGAAGGGTGCAGGGAAGGTGGGGCGCCACGTCCCGGTGGCGCCGCAAGGTGTGGTGAATGGCGACGGTGGTCGGGCTTCACGGCGCGCGTTCCACCTGGAGGAATCGGTGCGGCGCATCGTCGTGCGTCCACACCAACTCGGCGGTGGATCCGGTGGCGGTGACCGTCACCCCGGAGGGCGTCCACACCGCGCTGCCCAGCTCCTCCTTGGTGCGGATCCGGTAGGTGGTGCCGGGTTGGGAGACGAAGCTCAGAACGATGGAGCCGTCGGCGCGGCGTGCGATCGCGAGCACGTTGGGAGGAGCGTCGGGCCCCACGGCATTCGCCCGCCCCGGCGACGAGGCGGGTAGAAACACGTACTGGGTTCCAGGGGCGCCGTCGGTGGCGCGGCCCTGGCTGACCCCCGCGAGCTGAGCACCAAAGATGACGTGGTCCACCGGCGTGCCGTCCGGACGCGAGAGCAGGATTTCCTCCCCTCCCGCGCCGAGGCGGAAGTTGACATGCAGATCCGGGCGTTCCGGGCGGTTCTGCCCGCCTTCCTCGTCGGCCCACACCACGAGGAATCCCCTGGCGGGTACGAGATAACCGGCGGGGATCCGGAACTTGGTTGGCTCGGTCCGGATGTCGGTGAGGAACCATCCCGAGAGATCCACCGCGGTGGCCCCGGGATTGTAGAGCTCGAACCAATCGTCGCTGTCCTGATCGGCCGGGTCGCGGACCGAACCGTCGTTGCTGGCCATCCATTCATTGATCCAGACCTGGGTCGGAGGCTGGACGCCGCTCCCGTTGGGTTGTCGCGGCGTCGGCCGGGGTAGGAGGTCGTCCGCATGAACCCAGGTTTCCGGCAGGTGACCGAACGAGCGGCCCGGAGGAACGGCGGTGTAGCGGAGATAGTCGACGGGTTGAAGGGTGCCCGCGTCGGTGCGGCTCAAGACGATGATCCCATCGCGCGCGGTTGGGCGGAACGGCGCGTGCGGTTCAGCGGCCGTGCCTTGGGCGGATTCGCCATCGAGCCAGACCAGCAGGAAACCGCCTGCCGGGAGGCTGCTTCCCGGAGGAAGGGTCCATTTGCCGGGCTGCAGCGGATCATCCGAGAGCTGGTAGCCATCGAGGGAGAGTGCCGTGGCTCCCGAGTTGTGGAGTTCGAGCCACGGTTCGGTGCGGCCCGAAGCATCAAGGGGACCGTCCAGGTTCTCGGGTTGGATTTCGTTGAGCCAGAGGGACGGGAGGGGCGCGGTCGTGGCCTTGACCGAGTTGGGTCGCCCCGGCGTGGCGTCGGGTCCGCTGGAGACCTTGGGTCGCAGGTCGGCGGTGAAGTGGGGGCCGCCCTCGAGACCAATGACCAGGCCCTGCGCCTCCACTGTCTGGTAGCGTCCCGAGATCCGGTAAGTCACGCCGGTGACCACGCCGGAGACCGCCTGGCTCACGGCGTTGGTGGGCGAGCCGCTGCCGCCGAGAGTGCCCGAGAGCCGCAACACGGACTCGGTCGGACTCCCCGCGGCGGCGTCGAGCGGATGGTCGGTCCGGCCCGAACCCAGGTGCGGACCCTGCGCCTGCCAGTCCGTGCCGAGCGCCGCGTCGAATCCGCCATCGCGCAGAAGGTTGCTGGCGTCATCCGCGCGCGTGAGCCGCAGGTCATCGACCAGCACCGTGCCGGGCGGGAGTGAGCGGGTCATGGCGAAGGGCGAAGTGCCACCTTCGAAGGTGAAGGTTCCGGTGGCGCGGCGGCCCGAGGCGTCGATGCGGCCGACGAACTGGCCGGCGAGATCGTTCCAGGTGAAACGCACGGCGCCGGTGGCGTCGGACGAAACGCGACCGAGCGCCGAGCCGACGGTGTCGGGATCAGTCGGCAACTCACCGGGGAAGAGCGTGCCGGCGAGGCCGCCCTCATCGGTCGAGGACACCTCCAGGCCGAAATCGAATCCGAAGGCGGAAAGGCTCCCAATCCATCGGCCGCGCAGGTGGCGGGGGTCGAGCGGGGGCGGGAAAGAGCTGACGTAGAGCACGAGATTCGTTCCGGCGGCCGGGCCCGTGACGGAGAACTCCTGCCACGCACTGGCATTGGTGGCGGGCGCATAGACCGCCCAGTTCCCGACGCGATCATCATCGCCGCGGGAGGCGTCGCGGAGTTGCAGGGAACGTCCCGGGACCGGTGTGGGCCAGGGGGCGGAGGGTTCGAACGAGACTGCCGTGATCGTGGAAGCGGTGCGCGTGCCCACGGCGGGCCGCACCAGGGCGACGGTCTCGCCGAGGGGATCGAGGGTCCAGGGCAGCAGGGCGGCGGGAAATGCCGTGCGTCCGAACTCCTGCTGGAATCCCGCCACCGAGGAACCGAGCACGAGGTACTGGCTGGGGCCGAGAACGGCGTTGGCGGGGAACGTATAACTGCCGGAGCCGGTGAGTTGCAGATTGGCGAGGGGGAACGACTGGTTTGGCGACGGGTTGAACAGCTCAATGAACCCGGCGCCGGAGTTCGCCGGGTTGGCATGGATTTCGTTGATGACCACGCGACGGATCTCCGGAAGGGGCGGCTCGGTGAGCGTGGCATTGAAAGTGCGGACGGCTCCCAGCGGGAGACCGGCGGCGTCGACGGGCACGAGCGAGATGGCCTGGCGACCCTCGCGCAGCGGGAGGCTGACGAACCACCGGTTGGCGAGGAACCAGGTCACCGGCAGGATTTCGTCGTTCACCTTCAGTGCGACCATCGCGAGTGGACCTTCGCCCTGGAGAGTGATCGAGGCGTCGGTGGTGATGCCGTTCTCGAGGCTGGTCTGATAGGTGAACGGACGGTCGAGGTTGGTCAGCTCGGCCAT
>CAZYJB010000370.1:0-5112 GCA_964647675.1 uncultured Verrucomicrobiota bacterium
GGAGGGGCGCTCGCCCGGGTTCTCGGAACTGAAGAACCATCCGGTGGTCATCTGGCGCGTGAGTGAGTTCTTTGCGGCGCTGGGCACCCAGGAGGTCAAAGCGATTCGCGACTATGTAAACGGTGGCGGCGGGTTCTTCATGGCTTCGATGGAAGTGCTCTCGCGGCTCGACGAAGGAGGCTTCTCCAGCTTTCGGCGGAATGTGCTGCACGTGGAGGACTACGAGGTGGACCCGGGATTGGGCGGCATCTTCGGATCGGACAGTCTTTCCATGACCAGCGGTGTCGAGACCGACCTCGACTTCTCCGCGTACCCCGATCTCCTGATCATTCCCCAGGACCTGTCGGATACCTTCCAGGTGACCACCAACGCGGCCCCCGTGCTCTTCGACGGCGCCACCGGCCGGGCGGTCGGCGTGCGCTATCCCGCGACCGGCGGGGCGGCCAGCAATGGGCGCGTCGTCTTTTTCTCGTTCCCGCTGGATACCGTACCTCTGGACGGCGAAGGAGCGAACAGTCGCGTGGAACTCCTGCGCCGCGTGCTCGCCTTTCTCGCGCCGTCCGCCGTGTCGGGGGGCAGCATGGAACTCGACCGCGAGGAGTACAGTTTGCCCGCGCTGGTGACGATCGAGGTCTCCGACCGCGATCGCATCACGAATTCCGTGGTCACGGTCCTTGCCCACTCGACGCTCGACAGTGAGGGCAAGGTCGTCGAGCTCGGCGCCACCCCGGAGCCCGGAGTCTTTCGCGGCAGCATCCGCCTGGTGCGCGAGACCGCCCCGGTCGCGGCGGGTGAACTGCGCTCGCGGAACGGGGACCTCGTCGAGGTCACCTATCAGGGCACGGCGGGAGGCCGCATCCTGACCGTCTCGGCGGTGGTGGATACCGAAGCGCCGCAGATCACCGGAGTGGCGATCACGCCGGACTACAACGATGCGATCGTTCGCTGGAGCACCTCCGAGCCGACCGATGGTCTCGTGAAGTACTTGGATGTCGGGTTCCCGTCGAACCTCACGACCTATCACGCGGATTTCCTGGAGGAGCACGAACTCAAGCTGACCGGGCTGGAGCCCGACCGAGAGTATGCGGTGCAGGTGGTGTCGCGTGATCCCGCGGGCAACACGACGACCGACGACAACGGCGGCAAACTCTACCGCTTCCGCACGCTCAAGCCCCTCGTGCCGCCATTCGTCGACAATCTGGAGGGCGGCCCTGCGTCGTGGGACGTGGGCAACAGCTCGCTCGACGAGGAAACGTTGTCGTTGCTGGTGTCCTCGGCGTGGGAGCTCGGTGCGCCGGCCAACGAGCTGGCCAGCGCCGCCCATTCCCCGGCCGCGTGCTGGGGCACCAATCTGCGCGGCGAGGTCAATGATTACTCCGACACCTCGCTCATCAGCCCGGCGATCCTGTTGTCCGGCGGCAATCGCGCCACCTTGACGTTCTGGCACAACTACGACTTCCTGCCGCGCTCCGAGGAGGGCGACATCATCGAGGTGGGCGGGCTTTACGTGACGACCAACAACGGCGCGGTTTGGACGCCGGTCTCCGAGTATGGCGAGGTGTCGGCCGGCTGGGAGCGGGAGGAAATCGACCTGAGCGCCTACCTCGGCAAGGTGGTGCGGCTCGGCTGGGCCTATGGCCTGTTCTCCATCGCGTCCGAGGTGCATCCCGGATGGCTGGTCGACGACGTCTCCGTGACGGTCACTCGCTACGTTCCGGGTACGATCGTGATCTCCAACTCGCTGGAACAGGCGGTGGTCACGATCCGCGGGCCGCTGAACCGCACCGAACGCGGGCGACTCACGGTCATCACCAACGCGCCGCCCGGGGAATACACGTTCGAGTACGTCGCGGTGCCGGGCTACGACACGCCGTCCGCGCGGACCGCGACCCTTTCCGAGGGCGGCGTCCTCGACGTGCCGGGAGCGTACTCGTTTGCCGATGCCGACGGCGACGGGTTGAGCGACGCCTGGGAGCAGACTTACTTTGGCGGCCTCGCCCTCGCGGGACCGGGACGGGATGCGGACGGCGACGGATCCACCGACCTCGACGAGTTCCTGGCGGGCACAGTGCCCACCAACCGGGTTTCCGCGTTGCGACTGCTGGCGCCCCAGTTCTCGACGGGCGGCAGTGTGCTCCTGCGCTGGGAATCCGCGGTCGGGCACGGGTACCGGGTGGAGGGTTCGGCCGATGCGCAGTCCTGGCTGGGGCTGACTCCGTGGATTCGTGCGGGTTCGACGGCGAGCTCGGCCATCGTGGGGGAAGCGACCAATGGCGCGCCCTACGTATTCCGACTCGAAGCTCGACCCTGATTCCACCCGCAGGGGGGTGAGTGCGGGTCACGGGCATGCGCGCGGAAGTCCGGGTCGTGCGATGCGCGGGCGTTGCGCGGGAGCCGGGGAACGCCCTACCCTCGACGCATGTTATCCACGGGTGCCCATCGCGACGGCGTCGCGCGATTCCGCAGGGTGTTGCTGGGCTTCATGCTGCCGCTGCTCAGCGGGGTCCTGTTCGCGGCCGACGATCCGAAATTGGGCCTGCTCGAGCGCCTGGTCGGTGATGAATCGCCCAAGGTCCGCGTCGAAGCCTTGCGCGCTCTCTCCAAGATCCGCACCGCGCGGGCGGCGGAGCTCGCGCTCACCGTCCTCGACCGGCCGATGGACCGGAACCTCGACTACGCGCTCTGGCTCACCATCAACGACCTTTCCGAGCCGTGGATCGAGGCGGTGCGCACCGGCGCGTGGAAGCCCGAGGGGCGCGAGAAGCAACTCGAGTTCGCGCTCAAGGCGCTCAAGTCGGAACAGGTGGGGCGCGTGCTGGGGACGGTCCTCGGTGACCGGCCGCTGGCCCGTGATGGTTCGGGGCCGTGGATCGAGGTGGTGGGGGTGGCGGGCAGCGCCGAGGCACTGCAACGATTGTTCCGGCAGGCGCAGGAAGGCGGATTCGACGAAGCCGCCACGGTGCGCGTGTTGAAGGCACTCGCGGATGCCAACCGCACGCGCAAACTCAAACCGGGTGGGGATCTCTCCGCCGTTTCGAGATTCCTGGAATCGGGCGCCCCGGCCGTCCGCACCGAGGCGGCACGCCTCGCCGGGCAGTGGAAGGAAGTGGGCGGCGCCGTTGACGTCCTGTTGAACTCGCTGGCGGCGAACCCCGGAGTGACCGCTGCCGAGCGCGGCGCCGCCTTCGAAGCCCTGCGCAACATCGGTGGCGAGAAGGTCGTCGAGGGGCTCAAGCGACTCTCCTCTCCGGGGGCGGATGCCGGGGTGCGCCGGGTGGCCGTGGTGAGCCTCGCGGCCTTGGATTCGTCGGTGGGCTTCCCCGCGGCGGTGGCGGTGGCGGGCGGGCTTTCGGACGAGACCCAGGCCCTCGAGTTGTGGCGCGGACTCCTCGCCATCAAAGGCGCCTCGTTGCCGCTGCGCGATGCCTTGGGCGAGAACAAGCTGCCGGAGATCGTGGCGCGCGCGGGCCTGCGTGTGGCGCGCGAGGGCGGGCGTAACGATCTGGATTTGGTCGCCGCGCTGGCCAAGGCGGGCGGCCTCGCCGCTGATCCCCAGGCGCTCACCGGCGAGTTGATCCGCGAACTCGCCGCCAAGGCCGCCGCGGAGGGGGATCCGGATCGCGGGGAGATGGTCTATCGTCGCACCGAGCTCGCGTGCATCACCTGCCACGCCATTGGTGGTGCAGGTGGCAAGGTCGGCCCCGACATGACCAGCATCGGCGCCAGCGCACCCCTCGATTACCTCGTCGAGGCGCTGCTTCAGCCCAATGCCAAGATCAAGGAAGGCTATCACTCGGTGGTGGTGGAGACCCGCGACGGCGAAGAGGTCTCCGGCACGGTCGCCCGCGAGACGCAGGAGGAATTGGTGTTGCGCAATGCCGCCGGTCAGGACGTCGTCATTCCGAAACCCACCATCGCGAAGCGCGAGATGGGGAAACTCTCGCTCATGCCCTCCGGCCTGCTCGAGCCGCTGGAGGAGAAAGAGCGCCTCGACTTGTTCGCCTTCCTGAGTCGTCTCGGAAAGCCCGGCGAATTCGACGCCAGCCGTGGCGGGGTGGCGCGCGTCTGGCACGTGGCCAACGTCGTTCACACCGACCTGCAGAACAACGAGGGCGATTGGTTCTGGAAGAAGCCGTTCACCGACCGGCGCTGGGTGCCGGTGATGGCACGCGTCAACGGCACGCTCACGCGTCCGCTCCTCGAACAGGCCACGCGCGCGCAGGCCTGGACTTCGAAGGTGGCGATCATCCTGGTCTCGGAAATCGAACACGCCACCGGCGGCCGGGTCCGCTTCAAGTCGTCCGTCCCGGCCGCCGAGCTGTGGGTTGCCGGCAAACCCCTGGGGACGGGGGCCGAAATCTCCGGCGAGGTGCCGGCCGGGCGCCATCGCGTGGTGCTCAAACTCGATCCGCGCACCGTGCCGGAGGTCGTCCGCCTCGAGGCCGAGGGCGCCGCCTGGTTGCTGAATTGACCGGGAACATGGTCACCTCCCTGCCTCATTGCTGCATCCTATGAAGCCCTTGCTCGCCCAACTGGGTGTCCTCATCACCTCCCTCGCGGCTGCCACCGCGATACCCTCAGCCCATGCCGCCGACCTGCGCATCGGCATGATCGGACTCGACACGTCGCATGCGACGGCGTTCTCCAAGATTCTCCACGATGCCCAGGCCAAGGACCATGTCCCCGGCGGACGCGTGGTGGCGGCCTTCAAGGGCGGCAGCCGCGACATCGAATCGAGCTGGTCGCGCGTCGAGGAGTACACCAAGGAGCTGCGCGAGAAGTGGGGCGTGACGATCTACGATTCGATCGCGGAAATGTGCCGCCAGGTGGACGTCGTCCTGATCGAGAGCGTTGACGGTCGTCCGCATCTCGAGCAGGCCCGGCCGGTGATCGCAGCCGGCAAGCCGTTGTACATCGACAAACCGATGGCCGCGTCGCTCAAAGACGCCGCGGAAATCTTCCGCCTCGCGCGCGCGGCGCGGGTGCCGGTGTTCAGTTCCTCCTCGCTCCGTTACGGCAAGGCCACCCAGGCCGTGCGTCAGGGATCGTTGGGACGCGTGACCTCGGCCGAGACGTTCAGCCCGTGTCACCTCGATCCCACGCACCCCGACC
>CAZYJB010000371.1:0-5110 GCA_964647675.1 uncultured Verrucomicrobiota bacterium
CGGGTCGTCACCGGCCCCTTCCGTTTTTTCCACCGTGCGCCAGCGGCCGATGGCGTCGTAGTTTTCAAAGGCCAGCCCGAGCGGATCGATCTTCGCGTGGCACGAGGCGCAGTTCGGATCTTTGATGTGGGCCTCCAGTTTCATCCGCAAGGTCGCCTTGGGCGAGTCGACGGGATTCGGTGCAATGGGATCCACATAGGCGGGTGGCGGCGGCGGTGATTTGCCGAAGATGGCCTCCGAGAGCCAGACCCCGCGATGCACAGGGCGGTGACGCGTGCCATCCGACGTGAGCGAAAGAATCGCCGCCTGCGTGAGCAAGCCACCGCGTTTACTGCCCGGAGGCAGGGCGACGCGCACCGGTTCATCCCCTTTTCCGACGACATCCGGCAAACCGTAGTGCTTCGCCAGACGCGGGTTCATCATGCTCCAGTCCGAATCCAAAAACTCCCGCAAGGTGAGGCCACGGTGCAGCACCTCATGGAAAAAGGCCCGCGTCTCGGCGACCATGCTCTGCTCCAGGTGGCTGTCGTAATCGGGATAGATCATCTTGTCCGGCGGGAACCGGCCGACTTTGCGCAAATGCAGCCACTGACGACTGAAGGCATCGCTGAAACGCGATGCCCTCGGGTCGGCCAGCATTCTCGCCACCTGGCGCGATAGCTCGGTGCGGTCGCGCAACTTGCCAGCCTCGGCCAGCGAGAACAGTTCGTCATCCGGCATCGTGCTCCAGAGCAGATAGGAAAGCCGGGACGCGATCTCCCAATCGTTCAAGGTGTGACGGTTCGCGTTCTCATCCCCCTCGGCGATGAAGAGAAAACTCTTCGAGCACAGAATGCCGAGCATGCCGGCCTTCAGCGCATCGCTGAACTTTTCGCCAACCGCCAGTTCCGCCTTCACGACACCGACATAGCCGTCCAACTCTGCGTCCGGAATCGGCCGCCGAAAGGCACGGCGGGCGAGGCGTGCCAGCCCTTCGCGGACCTGTTCGAGATTCCCATCCTGCTTCGGCCAATACTCGCCACGGCGGCTTTGTTCCTGATCCGAAATGATGGGCCCACGCCATGACACCGAGTCGAGAATGAGAAACGGATAACGTGGCGCACCCTGCTCGTCCGTCAGCTTGAGTTGCCACGGGATGCGCCCCTCTGCGATGCTGACAAAGGGCTTGGACCCGTGACGGCCCGAAAGCGGCGTAGTCGAGGGGCCGGGCACATCGTTGAAGACCATGATCTGCGGATGCCCCTTCGGCAGATGCGCTTGAAACGTCACGGTGATCGGCTTGTCCTCCGGGGCGACGATGTCCTGTTCAAAGAGCACCCGGTCGAGACTCGTCTCGACCACCTTGAGGCGGGGCGCGCGGCCATTGGCCGGCTTCAGACCGCTGAGGGTGTAGCAGATTTCGTAGATGCCGGCGACGGGTAGATTCCCCTGGGATGAACCACGAAAGCTGTCCCGCGGCCACATCTCGAAGCGCATCTTGTCGAGCAGTCCCCGCGGGGCAAATTCCTCCCGATAGCGCTTGGGGATGGATTCTGAATCGACGGCACGTTTAGTCGATTGGATCGCCACCGGCTTCTCTCTCGGATAGGCCTCGGCGAGGATCACTTCGGCCGCGCTGAAATACTTCTCCACGTTGGATGCGGACAGGTTGAGGACGGAGCCGATGCGCTCGAAGCCATGCCATTCCTCATCCTCCAGAAATCCGCCGGGATCGGCCGCATCGAAATGCACGCCGATGAGATCGCGCACCGTGTTCACATACTCCTCGCGGGTCAGACGGTTGTAAGAGACGCGGGCACGTGCGGCCAGTCGGGCGGATTCGCCCTCCTTCATCCGCGCCGCGATCCATTCCACTACTTGCGCGCTTTGCTCGGCCGTCGGTCGCGATTTCTCCTTTTTCGGCGGCATCTCACCGGAATTGATGCGCTCCATGATTTCCAGCCACTGCGGCGTGTTCTCCGAGCCGACCTTTGGGCTCAAGTTGTCGATGCGGAAGTCTCCTTTCTGGACTTCGGCGCCGTGACATTTCACGCAGTGCTGTTCGAAGTAACCCCGCACCTTCGGGTCGAGGGCGACGGACGGCGCAGCCCAGGCTGTTTCGGCGGCCAGTGCCAAGACTAAGATCAAAGTGAAGGAGGATGGCATCGTGGTCTTCCCGGTGCTTGAATGGGTCGTCATTTGCTCGGCAGATAAACGGCGCGGCCCCACGTGCTGCCGTCGGTGAAGAACGACGGCGGTGTCACATCGGGCTTGGAACGGGCTTGTGGGTTCGTCACCTCGACGAGTTGCCCGCGGCAGAGACGGCCATCGGCATCGCTCCAATGCACCATCCATAGCGCGGCCATCACATCGCCTGGGCGGGGCGGATCCTTTTCGCAATGCAGCAGCCGCCAGGGAATCGCATACTCCAGCGTGTAGCCCCGACCATCAGCATCTTTGCGAAAGGCACCGCGCCATCCCAACGGCTGGCTCTCGTTGCGGAAACGGAATCCGTATTGCAGCCGGATGCGCGGCTCATCGCTCTGGGCGTCGTGCGACAGGATGAGGCTCACCACGCGTTCGCTGAGCGATTCAGGCAGTGGCTGATGCTTCGGGTCATTGGACAAAACGTTCTTCGTCGTGCCCTTCAGCGGCCAGCCCAGTTTGCGGTCCGTTGAGAGACGCACGATCACGCTGCCGCCCGCGAAGTCCATGCTGTCGCTCGCCGAGTTGCGCATGGGTTCGGGATCACCGACATGCGCGGCAATGTAGAGATGCTGCGCGTCATACATCATCATACCCTCGACGTAATAGCTGTCGCTGTAGGGCGACAGACAGGCGCTGCGGAAGGAATTCGTGCGGTTCCACTCCGATAAATCCGCATCGATCGCCACCGGTGCCACCGGCGGCGTGACACGGACGGCATCCACCGCGCTGCGGCTGTAGAGTGCCCCGCCAGGCTGGTCGGCGGGCGAGCGGGGCGGAAACCGGCGGACGAAACGATTCTCCCGGGGCTTCTCGGGCGAAAGCACGCCATCCACGTTGCAGACGACCGATTCGCCGACACCCAACTCCTTGCGCCCCGATATGATGAGCGACTCGGCACGCACCTTGCCATCGAAGACCTGCACTCGTGACTCGCCATCTGGCGCGGCGCTCACGCCAAACTCCGTGCCGAGGTCTGTCACCCGCATCTGTGGCAGTTCGACAACGAATCCCGATTTCCCCTTCGGCATCCGCACCACCACATTCCCTTTCATCAAGCGAGCGTGCAGGGCATCAACGAGTTCAATTCTCGCCGGAGCCTGCACCATCAAGGTGGTGCCCGAGTCCGTCTCGATCTCCACCAGCCCGTTCTGCAAGTCCCAGACACCAGGCGAGAGGTGCGAACCCACCGTCACCTCGTTCCCATCCATCCATTGGCCGTGAAGGCTTGCTTTGACGATGGCGGACCTCGGAGAGCCCTCCGGCAGCCACATCAACGCAAGACCCAGCAGCAACATCACCGCCGCCGCGAGCGGCAGCGCCCAGCGCAGGTTCACCACCTTCCAGCGCAATGCCGCCACCCCGCCATGCACCACCCGCATTGGCGGTGCAACGCGACCGGTGGTTTGCGGCAGTTCCGCATCCGCCCCGCGATATTCCCAGGCCAGGCCCGCGTGAACCTCCAGAAAGGCCAGGAAGCACAACCGCGCCTCCTCGCTCCCACGCAGCCGCCCTTCCAGCGCCGCCTTCTGGCCGGGCGTTAGCTCGCCCGCCACATACGCCTCCGCCAGCGACCGCAGTTCTTCGGTCTCGGACGGATTCATGCCGGACCTCCCTCGTTCACGGTCTTCTGGATGCAGTCATGCAAGACGCCGCGGACGTGGCGCAGCACCTTGTAGAGCGCATTCGGCGTGCGACCGGCACCCGGTGCCGCCGACTTGAGGTTGGACCCAACATAGGACTCCTCCACCAAAGCGCGCTGCCGGGGCGTAAGCCGCTCCAGGCAATGCGCCAGCGCCCGATGCCATTCATCCATCAGGGAGCCATGCGCCGAACGCGTCGCCATCAGCGACTCCATCACGTCCTCGCTTAAATGCGCGTGCGCCGCATTCCGCGTGGCCTCCCGCCGCCGGAAATTGCGCACGTGATTGTGAGCGATCGCGCAAGCCCAGCTCACAAAATCTCCCGCCGCCGGATCGAACTTTTCCCGGCTCTGCCAGAGCGTCACACAGGTCTGCTGCAACAAATCCTCCGCATCACTGCGACCCGGCACCAGCGTCATCAGAAACCGGAAAACCCGGTTCTGATTCGTCAGCAACAGCGCCACAAAGCGCTCGTCTGATTCGGAGGAAGGCATGGTTTACTCAGCGATTGGTCATGACCCCTAAAGAGTGGCCGAAAAATAATTAAAAAGTCATCACGCCGCCGCCCGCGCTTGCGGAGATTTGCGCCGAGGCCGGACGACGCGGTATCCAACTCATTTGCCAGAAACCTCTCGCGCCGCCGCTGGTCGAGGGGAAGCCGATGGCGGCGGAGGCGACGAAGGAGGGCCTCCGGTTCATGGTGCATGAGGATTTTAGGTTCCAGCACGTCTCGACATTGAGGCCACCGATACTGAGGGACAAATCCGAAAGGCGACGGAGTGGTTTCCCGCGCCCTGGGAAGCGATTGAGCACGCGATCCAGCTTATCGTGAACGATCAGATCCAATTCCCCGAATACGATCTGGCTTTGAAGGCACTCCTGTTCCGCAGGTAAGTCTCCGGTTCAACGCCATTTTTCTTCAGCCGTCCCGCGCCGACGCGAGATCCACACTGTCGCCATCTCTCCCCAGCGGCGGACGCCGGTGGCCGGAGAGGACGACGAGCAGTCGCTTTCCATGTGAGCCAAGGAATCGGCCTCCCCGACTGCCTCAAACCTTCTCCCCTACGCCGCGTCTGCGTTCTGTCGGCGCGATCATCGCCACGCTTCGCCTCCAGCGGAACCTGACGCAGGACGAGCCTGTCCGCATCCTTCAGCGTCGCGGGCTCGACATCACCCGCGCCTGCCTCGCCCGCCTCGTAGGCCACCTGCGCGACGTTCTTCGTCACCGCGCACCGGTAGGAGATGAACGGATGCCGCAACGCATACGTCTTCCACGAAACTCC
>CAZYJB010000372.1:0-5107 GCA_964647675.1 uncultured Verrucomicrobiota bacterium
CCTGCTCCTTCCGCTGCGCCGCCTTGTACACCACCTTGACCACGGGTCCGCCATCGATGCTGGCCATGCCCGTGCCGTGGTGGCTGGCGACGGTGCCGAAGAGATCAATCTTCACGCCCTTGAAGCGGACCTCGAAGTAGTCAGTGCGACCCGTGCCGAGGTTGTAGTGGTCGTTGTTCAGATAGCGCGGGTCGTTGGCGTTGCCCTGCGCCAGGTTCCATGAGCCGACGTAACGGATCTGGCCGAGTTCGGTGCCTTCGTCGGCGGTGTCATCAATCTTCTCGATGCGATCCGCGACCAGTTCACGAACGTTGAGGTGGGCCGTGACCCAGGCGGACTTGCCGCTCTTGTCGGTGGCCACGAGCCGCAACTCGTGTTCGCCCTTGGCGAGTCCCTTGACCACGACGGTGTAGGTCAGCGCCACGCGGTTGGTGAGCAACGTTTCGCCGTCGAACAGTTCCACCTTGGCGAGGTCGCCGAGGCCTTCGCGGTCCGCAATCCGGGCGTCCACGGTGAGATCGGTCCCGAAGGCGACCTCGTCACCGTCGCGCGGGGAGTTGAGGACAATGGACGGCACGTTGCCGGCGATCTCGCCGCTTTCGAAGCGCACCTCGGCGAGACCGACCGTGTAGCCCTGGCCCCAGTTCGACAGGCCCTTGAGTCGCACGAGTCGCACGTTGGTGCCCACGACATTGAACGACTGCGCGGCCTCGCCGCCCTCCTTGAGCGAGATCCGTGCGATGGTGTTGAAGACCGCGGCGGGGTTCGCAATGTCAGCGTCCCCGGACACCTGGATCTCGACGTCCTTCATGCCCACGTCCGTGGCGTCCGGAGCGTTGTAGTTCCAGATGTGGACACGGGTCAGGGCCACCGTTTTGCCGAGGTCGAAGGTGGCCGACTCACGGACCGAGCCAACCGCGGACCACATCTCGCCGCCGGTGCGCTGGTGGATGGCCGAGGGCGAGCCGACGCCGGGATCGTCGAAACCCTGCCCATTGATCAGAGCGTCCTGCGAGCCTTCGCCGTTGGTGACGTGAACTGCGACGGGCTGGAGGAACTCGGCAATGGTCGACATCGGCATCGCAAGGGCGAAGGCGGTGAGACCGAGAACCGCAAGCAAACGGGGTTGGAGGCACGCGCGGTGCATGGCAGGTATTCCCGGATGGGAACGGGTTTGGTGCGAATGGCCTTAGTGGAAATCGGTCGCAGGATTTAGCCCACCACCGGCCATTTGAAGGAGGTTTCGATCCCCACCCGGCGCCCGGTGCGCTGCGATTCATGACAGGCATTCATCACCTCCAACACGTGCAGACCGTGCTCGGGTGTGATGAGACTGGTGCGTCCGGTGAGGAGGCATTCCGCGACGTAGGTGGCGCCTCCGACCCAATTGTAGCGCGCGGGCTCCTTCAGATGCGTCTCGAGCACGTGCTCCTCCTCGTGCGCGAGGTCCACCCCGGCGGGACCCCAGTCCCAACCCTGCAGGTGCATGGCGCCCTTCGTGCCGGTGATGTCGACGGTGTAGAGCTGCCGTTCACGTCCGGGCAGGCGGTAGTTGTCGAACTGCACGAACCCGGTCTGCACGTGCGAGAGCACGCCGTTGCCGTGGTGCATGATGAGCATGGTGTTCTCGTCGGCGGTTACCTTCACCTCGCCCCGATCCTCCACCTTGCGTGTGGGATTGAGGATGGTGGTCATGCCGACGACCTCCTTCGCAGGGCCGAGGAGTCCGGTGAGCGTGGTGACGTTGTAGACGCCGAGGTCGTAAAGGCTGCCGCCCCCCTTCTCGTAGAACCATCCCGACCAGGACACGCCGCCATGGCCGTAGGTGCCGCGTCCGACCGTGGCCTTGCCGATGCGGCCGTTGGCGATGGTTTCCGCCATGAACCTGAACTGCGGGCTCGTGACGCAAGTGGGCGCGGGCCAGATGTGGACGTGGTACCGTTGCGCCAGGCTCATGAGGTGGCGAGCGTCGCGGACCGTGAGGGCCATGGGTTTTTCACTCCAGACGTGGCGCCCGGCCTTCAGGCCCTTCTCGTTGACCGGGAAGTGTGACGGCATGGAGGTCGTGTTCACCAGCAGGTCGAAAGGAGCGCCTTTCAGCATCTCGTCGATGTTGGGGTAGACGTTTGGAACCTTGAACTGGCGCGCGCGGTTCTCGGCCCGTGACGGGATGATGTCGCAGACGCTCACCACCTCGATGAACGGCTGCTTGGTGAGATTCGGGAGGTAGGAGCCCGACACGTTGCCGCAACCGATAAGCCCGAGGCGGAGTTTCCGTCCCTCGGGAATCACCGGCGCGGGCTCCGCCTCGGCTGCAAGCACCGCCGGCGCCATGCCCAGCGCGGTGGTGATGGCGACGGTTTCGCGCAGGAACTCGCGCCGCGGCAGCGCGCGCGGGCCGGGTCCGGACGGCGGTGGGGTCGGGGAAGATGGCGTATTCATGGGAGCTCGCGAAGGCGCAGGTTGCGGAGGCGGACGGTTTGGTCGTCGTTGTAATTCTGAAGTCCGAGGAATCCGTGCGTACTCCGCGACGTGGGGTCGGTCCACGCGGTCACGCGCGTGCCGTTGATCCAGACGGCGTAGTGCTGGCCGACGCAGGCAAGCTGGAAGGTGTTCCATCGCCCGGGCGGATGCGTGTTGGCGTGGGTGGAGGCGGCGAACGGGTAGATCGATCCGGTGCGCCACGTGGGGTTCTCCGGATTCGGATCACCGATCTCCAGCTCGTGGCCATGGTTCACCGCGATCCAGGGATCCTGTCCGGGATCGGGGAACCGGACGAAGATGCCCGAGTCGGCGAGGGGCTGTTCCTGCAGGAATTCGCCGCGCAGCACAAAATTGGTGAACATCCGTGCCTGGTACCACCACAGGCCCATGCCGCCCTCGGCCGTGGCCACGCCGTTCCGGAGGACAAAACCGCCGGGGCCGCATTGCCGCCAGGCGCGGGCCGCCTCGCCGGTCAGCAGCGGACGGAATCCCTTCTCGCGCTTGAGTCCGGGCACTTTTCGGAGCGCCGCATCGAAACCCGGACCGGTGGTGGCGGGGAGCGCCGGGGCGTCGCCGGCGGAGACCGAAGTCGGCGGAACGAGAAAGCCGAGGGCGACAAGGGCGAGGCCGAGCAAGACCACGCCGGTGGCGGAGCGCAAACGCATGGGATGTGCGCAGAGTGTCGAAGAAGCTTGCGGCGTGCAACAGGGACGACGGGGCGGGCGAGCGCCGCCTGGACGGCGACGGCGGCGGAAGTGGAGGTGGCTCGCCGGCTCCGTCCGGCGAGTCGGGTCGGAGGTCCCGACCCGAAGCACCCAATGAAAGCATGGGATCACGGAAGGGAAGGGTCGGAGTCCCTCTCGGGCCACCGAGTCCCGAGACGAAGCCCGTGATCCACCGGACCGGAGCCTGCGCTGAGCGGGGGTTCAGAGCCGCGGCGTGGGCGGCTTGATGGGCGCGCGCCAGGTCAGGAGGCCCCTGGTCTGTGTCCGGCGTTTGAAGACCTTGTCGCCGCAGGTGACGTAAAGCTCGTCCAGCGCCGGGCCACCGAAGACCACGTTCGAGAGCCAGGCGCGCTGCGGCTTGGAAATGATGGCGTTCACGCGCCCGGGTTGGTCGCACACCTGAAGCCCCATGGCGGTGGTCACATAGAGCCGGCCTTCAACGTCGACGGTCATGCCGTCCGCGCCGCTCTCCGTCGCCGCGTCGGGCACGTGCAGATGAAAGTACGGCTGCTTGTGGGCGAGGCGCCCGTCGGCCTGGATCTGGAACGAGTGCACGAACCAACCGCGCGTGTCGGAGACATAGAGCAGGGTGTGGTCGGGTGATGCCATGATGCCGTTCGGGAAGGCGATGCCTTCATCCGCCAGCGAGCGCTTCCCGTCGGGATCCACATACCAGACCTTCCTGTTGTCCGGATCCGTGTAGTAACCGCCGAATTCGAGGGTCACGAGATCGTTGGATGGTGCGTCCTCGAGGACGACCTCGGCGGCGCCATCCTCCGCATAGCGCACGATGCGCCGATTCCCATTCTGACAGGCGTAGAGGAATCCGTCGGGGCCGAACATGAGGCCGTTCACGGCGCGGCTGTTCTCGGCGAAGACCGTCACCTGACCGTCGAGGGCGACGCGATGGATGCGGTGATTCGGGATGTCGGTGAAGAAGATCTCGCCCTTGGCGTTCACGGCCGGGCCCTCGGTAAAGCGGTGACCTTCGCTCACCAGCTTCCAGCCCTCGCCCGGCGCGAGAATCTTCGCCAGCGGATGCCGTTCGCTCCGCGGCTGGGCGACGGGTTTCTCGTGATCCTTCCAGAGCCAGCGCATGGCCTCGGGGAAGATCGCGGCACCCTGCTTGCCGTCGTGCCCGCCGTCACCCCAGGCATGCCGCACCTCGTAGCCCGAGAACTCCAGCGCGCTGAGCATGTCCTGGTTCGCGATCCACCAGTTGCCGCCGTAGATGTTGAGGTCGTTCGATCCGTCCTGAAGGAAAACGCGGATGGGCTTCGGCTCGGTCTTGCGGACCAGCGTGGGATAGTCGTTGCCGCCCCGGAGCCCGACGAAGGTCCCGATGGTGCAGAAGACACGACTGAAGCTCTCCGGCCGTTCCCACGCGGCCGTGAAGGCCGCAATGCCGCCCGAACTTGCACCGGCGATGGCGCGTCCCGCGGGATCCGTCGTGATTCTGAGCTGATGCTTCTCGGCGACGAAGGGCAGAAACTCCTCCGTGAGAAAGCGCACGTAGCGATCGCCCATCGAGTCGTACTCGAAGCTGCGGTTGAAGCGCGGTTGCGCGTTGGTGTGCGGCGCAGGCACCACGCCCGGGCTGATGAAGAGGCCCACCGTGACCGGCATCTCGCCGCGATGGATCAGATTATCGAAGACGGTGGTGACCTTCCATTCGTTCGCGCGGCCCTTCCCGTCCTGGAACACCATGAGGCACGCCGGTTTGGAACCGTCGTACTGCTTGGGGAGGTAGACTGAGTAAGCGCGCGTCGTGCCTGGAAAGATCCCGGCAGTCGACGTGTGAGTGCCGTCAACGAGGGTCCACTGCGGCACACCGGGCTGTGCCTGAGTATCGGCTGTCAGAGGATAGTCATTGGCTGCCCGGGTGGTGCCGGCGTCTC
>CAZYJB010000373.1:0-5105 GCA_964647675.1 uncultured Verrucomicrobiota bacterium
CGTTTTCGCGAGGCGTACGACGGGGCGAAATCGGGTCGCAATCGCGGTCCGATGTTCATGATGCCGCCCGAGGTGGTGAAGAAGTATGACCGGGACGGCGACGGGCGCCTGAACGATGACGAGAATCAGGCGGCTGGAATCGGTCTGCGCCGGCAGATGGAGGAGATCGGCAAGACGTTCGACAAAAATGGCAACGGCCGGCTCGATCCGGACGAGCAGGCGGCGGTGCTGGCCGACATCGATGCCGGGAAGATCGAGGGTGTGCCGCGATTCTTTTTCATGATGCGCGGACCCGGACGCGGTCCGGGCCGTGGAGGCCCTCCTGGTGGAGCCATGGAAGAGGAGGGGCCGGAGCGCCTGCGCGCCTTCGACGCCGATCGCGACGGGCGTCTGAGCCGGTCCGAACTCGAGGCGGCACAGCGTGCCCGGGGAGGTGCACGATGAGCCTTTCTTCCGGGCGCCCGGATTTGGAGGGGCGGGGAGCGCCGATTTCACGACGAGCCCTCCTCCACGGAGCGTGTGCCGTGGCGGCGGGTGCGGTGATCGCAAGGGACGGTTGGGCGGCGGAGGCAGCGAAGCGGGTGGAAGTGCGTTTCAGCGAGCGTCGCGGGGTGAAGTCCTCCGCGTTCGACCTGAGCCTGCGCCCCGAGGTCGAGGGACTGGAGGTCCGCTACACGACGGATGGGCGCCCGCCATCCGCCTCGCACGGAACGACGGTGACGGGGCCGGTCCGCATCGCCGCCACCACCGTCGTGCGCGCCGCGCCGTTCAAGGACGGCAAACTCGCGGGCGAGATCGAGACGCACTCCTATCTCTTTCCGGCTGATATCGTGAAGCAGTCGGCGGACGGCCTGCCTCCTGTGGATTGGCCGTTCGAGTGGGGCGACAACCGTGTGGACTTCGGGATGGACCCTCGCGTGGTGAACGATCCGCGCACCCGCGACGAGTTTGTCCAGGGGTTGACCAGCATCCCGGTGGTCTCGGTCGTGATGGACCTGGCGGACCTGTTTGATGCGCGGCGCGGCATCTATTCCAACGCGCAGAAGCACGGGCGTGCCTGGGAGCGTCCGTGTTCGGTGGAGATGATCTGCTCCGACGGGCGCCCGGGATTCCAGATTGATGCGGGCATCCGCATTCGCGGCGGGTTCAGCCGGATGCCCAACAACGCGAAGCATTCCTTCCGGCTGTTCTTCCGCAAGGAGTACGGCAAGGGGAAGTTGAAGTACCCGTTGTTCGGCGAGGCCGGGGCGAAGGAGTTCGATGGGATCGACCTGCGCACCTCGCAGAACTATTCGTGGAGCATGGGTGGCGATCCGCGCGCCGTGTTCTTCCGCGACATTCTCAGCCGCGACCTGCAGCTCGCGATGGGCCAGCCGTCGGCGCGCAGCGAGTTCATCCACCTCTTTCTCAACGGCCAGTACTGGGGGCTGTACAACACCTGCGAGCGCCCCGAGGCGTCCTTCGGTGCGAGCTATTTCGGAGGGGCGAAGGAGGACTTCGACGTGCTCAAGGCGCGTGACCCGCGGGAAGAGGGCGGTCCGTTTGGCGGCGGCGAGACGCCCTATGCGACGGATGGAAACCGCGACGCGTGGCGCAAGCTGTGGGAGGCGGCGCGCGGAGGGTTGGGCAGGGGCGAGGCGTACCAGCGATTGCTCGGGCAGCGCGCGGACGGTTCGCGCGACCCCGCGCTGCCCGTGCTGCTGGACCCGGCCAACCTGACCGACTACATGCTGGCGATCTATTACGCCGGCAACTTCGACTCGCCGGTCTCGAAATTCGGCGGGAACAACATGCCGAACAACTGGTTCGGCATGCGTTCGCGCCGCAACGACGGCGGCTTCAAGTTCTTCGTCTGGGACGCCGAGCACACCCTGCTCGACGTGGATGAAGATCGCACGGGGCCGTTCCCGTGCGGTGATCGGTTCGAGCAGAGCAATCCGCAGTGGCTCTTCCAGCAGTGTCTGGAGAACGAGTCGTTCAGGAAGGTGGCCGCGGGCCGGGTGGAACGTCATCTGGGCCCGGGCGGCGCGCTGACCCCCGAGAGGGTGAAGCGCGCCGTTGAGCGGCGCGTGAAAGAGATCGAAAGCGCGGTGCTGTGGGAGTCCGCGCGCTGGGGTGATGCCGAAGGTGGGTTCGGATTTGGCGGCGGCAGCGGGACCGATGCGCAGGGCCGGCGGGCGCCGCGCACGCGCGAGGAGCACTGGCGCGTCGAGGTGCGGCGCATTCTGGAGGACTACGTTCCGCACCGCTCGGCGGTGCTGGTGGAGCAGCTCTGGGCGATGGGACTCGTGGCCAACCCCGACGCGCTCAGCGGAAGGACAGGCGCTTCCAAAGGACCCCGATGACCGCCCAGCCGGCGAGGGCGGCAACGCCCCAACCGAGCATGGCACCCGTGTTGCCGTAGAGCCCTTCGCCCAGCGCGAAGAGCAGTCCCCAAACCCCAGCCAGTCCTGCGATCGTGCAGGCGAGCGCCGGGCCGAAGTCGGAGGAGACGCCGGGAGTTTCGAGCACCACGCCGTCGCGGTGCGCCTCCTCGATCACCTTCCGCCAGCCGGGGCCGCGCGGCTGGACCCGTCGGTAGAATTCGCGCAGTCGGCCGGATTCGGTGGGTGCGGACACCAGGGCGGCGATCACCCAGGCCACGGTGGTCACGGCGACGCCCGCGATGAGCTGACTTGCCGTGCTCAATCCGAAGCCGCCGCCAACTTTTAAGGCCACGGCGGCTGCGAACGACACCACCATGGCCACGATCTCGGTGGTCGCGTTGATGCGCCACCAGAACCAGCGGAGAATGTAGATCAGGCCCGTTCCCGCGCCGATCTGGAGCAGGAGCTGGAAGGATTCGAGGGCGCTTTCCAGGACCAGCGCCACCCCGCAGGAGAGCACCATCAGCGCCGAGGTCGTGGCCCGTCCGATCCAGACCAGCTGACGGTCGGTGGCGTCCGGTTTCACGAACCGCCGATAGAGATCGTTGACCACGATGGAGGAGCCCCAATTGAGCTGGGTCGACATGGTGGACATGTAGGCCGCGATCAGCGAGGCGACCACCACGCCGAGGAGTCCCGCGGGCAGGAAGGTGAGCATGGCGGGGTAGGCGAGGTCGTGGCCCACGATGCTGGGGTCCACCTTGGGAAACCTGGCGCGGATGCTGTCCACCGTGGGGAAAACAGCCATCGACGCGAGGGCCACGATGATCCACGGCCAGGGCCGGATGGCGTAGTGCATCAGATTGAAGAGCAGCGTGGCCCCTGCCGCGTGGCGTTCGTCGCGCGCCGAGAGGATGCGCTGCACCACGTACCCGCCGCCGCCCGGCTCGGCGCCGGGATAGTAGGTGGCCCACCATTGAACCGCCAGCGGCAGCAGAAAGACCGCGACCAGGGTGTCCCAGGGAGTCTGGGAAAGGCTGGGCAACGCGGGCATGAGCGCGGCGACCTCCGGGCGTTGCAGGAGGTTCGACCACCCGCCCACCTCGGGCAGTTGCACGATGTAAAGCGCGGCACCCACCGCCCCGGCCATGGCCACGACGAATTGAATGAGGTCGGTGACCAGCACGCCCGTGAGGCCGCCGGCGCTGGAGTAGGCCGCGGTGATCAGGGCGGCAATGAGGATCGACTGGAGCGGGCTGAGGCCGAGCATGATCGCGCCGATCTTGATCGCGGCGAGGGTCACGTTGGCCATGATGAGCGTGTTGAAGACGACACCGAGGTAGACGGCGCGGAATCCACGCAGCGTCGCCGCGCCACGCCCGGAATACCGCAGCTCGTTGAACTCGATGTCGGTGAGCACCCCCGACCGTCGCCAGAGCTTGGCGAAGAAGAAGACCGTCACGAGGCCCGAGAGCAGAAAGGCCCACCACTGCCAGTTTCCGTAGACGGCGCTGGTGCGCACGATGTTGGTCACCAGGTTCGGCGTGTCGGTGGCGAAGGTGGTCGCCACCATCGAGAACCCCAAGAGCCACCAGGGCATCTTGCGGTCCCCGAGGAAGAAGGATTGGAAGCTTTGTCCGGCCTTTTTCGCGACGATCACGCCGATGACCACGTAAAGCGCGAAGAAGGCCCCGATCACCAGCCAGTCGATCAATTGCAGGCGCATGGCGTCTGGGCGGGGACGCTAGACGGACGCCTGTGCCCTTGGCGATCCCGGATGACGCCCGGTTCCTTACCGATTTGTAATGTGGCGGCAAGGGTACGGAAGTGGGGGCGTGTTCATCTTGGTCGCGTGACAGAGATGAACAGGAACCAGACCCAACCCATGAAACCTTCGAATCGCCCCCAAGGCCCCCGCCGCAACGCGCGATGGGCCCTGCTTGGAGCTGTGCTCCTGGCAACCGCCGCCTCGGCGGTCTTCACCTACAACGCGACCGCCAAGGACGGCCGGCGCGCCGCCGAGCTCAAGCTCCGGACCGATCCCCAGCCGCTCAAGCGCGACGCCCAGCTCCGCACGAGCTTCGCCCCCGTGGTGAAAGAGACGTCGCATAGCGTGGTGAATATTTTCACCAGTACCAAGCCGCGCCGCGTTGAAGGCATGCCCTTCGGCGGAAATCCCCTCCTCCGCGAGTTCTTCGGTGACGGCTTTCGCGGTGGTCCCGGCATGATCATGCCGCGCCAGAACGGCCTCGGCTCCGGCGTCATCGTGACCGAGGACGGCTACATCCTGACCAACAACCACGTCGTCGAAGGCGCGGACGAGATCAAGGTCGCGCTCAATCCCGATGGCCGCGAGTACGACGCCAAGGTCGTCGGACGCGATCCGAAGTCGGACATCGCGGTGTTGAAGGTCGAGGCCACCGGGCTCACGGCGATCCGCGTGGGCAATAGTGACGAGGTGGAGGTGGGGGACGTCACGCTGGCTATCGGCAATCCGTTCGGGGTCGGCCAGACGGTCACGATGGGCATTGTCGGCGGCCTCGGACGCGCGGTCCCGGGACCGGCCGGGGCGCTCGAGTACGAGGACTTCATCCAGACCGACGCGGCGATCAACCCCGGCAACTCCGGGGGGCGCGCTGGTCGATGTCGAAGGTCGCCTGGTGGGCATCAACACTGCGATCGTGAGCCGTGGCGGCGGCAATAATGGGGTCGGATTCGCCGTCCCGGTAAACCTCGCCC
>CAZYJB010000374.1:0-2773 GCA_964647675.1 uncultured Verrucomicrobiota bacterium
GGGCTGATCTCGAAGAGCAACCCCTGCAACAGCCGGGTCAGGGCCAGGGCGGCCAGCAGCCCGAAGGCGAGGCCGATGCCGGAGAGTTTCATGGCGCGGCCGAGGATCAGCCCGAGCACTTGCGAGCGCTGGGCACCAAGGGACATCCGCACCCCGATCTCGTGCCGGCGTTGCGCGACGACACAGGCCATCACTCCGTAGACGCCGACCAACGCCAGGAGCAACGCCAGTCCCGCGAAGATCGAAAGCAACAGCATCTGCAGCCGCTGTTGGGCAATCGAATCCTCCATCAAGGACGCCAGAGTTCTGACGCCGTAGAGCGGTTGCCGGGAATCCAGTCCCGCGACGGCTTCCGTGAGCGCCGGAATCAGGGCGGCGGGATCACCCTTTGCCTTCAGCACGAGCTGCCCGGTGAACCAGCAGCGCTGCTGAATCGGGAAGTACATCTCCGGCTCCGGCGGACCCGTGATGCTCCGTTGGCGCGTGTCCCGGATGATGCCGACGATTTCGGTGGGACGACCGCGGTGGCCGTCCATCACGCGGAGCTGATGGCCGATGGCTTCGCCGTCGGGGAAGAACCTGCGTGCGAACGTCTCGTTCACGATGGCCACGAACGGTGCCTCCATGACGTCACGACCGTCGAAGTGCCGGCCGCGCTGCAACGTGATGCCCATGGTCTGGAAGTAGTTCGTGCTGACCTGCGAATAGCCCGCCGCCTGCCCCTCACCGGGCTGGGATTCCGGTCGGCCGATGACGGACACCTGCATGCGTGCACCGACGTCCGTCAGCGGCAGTCCCATGACCACGGCGGCGGACTCGACTTCCGGCAACGCGGCGGCGCGTTCGACCACCCGGGAAAGGAACGCTTTCCGGAACGGCTCTCTCTCGCTGAAACTGCGCCCCGGAAAGCGCGAGTCGGGCATGAACAGAGAGGCGGTGAGGATGCGCTCCGGGACATAGCCCGGATCCAGGGCCCGGATGCGCGCGAAGCTGCGCAGCATGAGCGTCGCCCCCACCAGCAGGACCAGCGCGAGCGCCAGTTGAATGGCCACGAAACTTCCGCGGATACGCCCGCCCCTTCCCGTCGTGGTGCCGCGCGCCGCATCCTTCAGCACTTCGCCGAGACTCACGCGGGAAGCGAACCAGGCCGGGGCGAGACCGAACACAATCCCGGTGACAACGGTCACCAGAATCGAGAACCCGGCCACCGGCAGGTCCAGATGAACGTTCTCGAGTCGGGGCAGTCCCACCGCCCCGAGCTCGAGCACGGCGGCCAAACCCCAACTCGCCAGCAACCAGCCGACGGCCGCGCCCAAGCCGGCCAGGATCAGGCTCTCCAGGACCAACTGGCGGGCGATGCGGAATCGATCCGCGCCCAACGCGCCGCGGATGGCGAACTCCCGCGCCCGACCCGAAGCCCGCGCGAGCAGTAGATTGGCAACGTTCGAGCAGGCAATCAGCAGCACGAAACCCACCGCGCCGAACAGGACATAGAGCGGACGTTCGGAGCCGCGGACGAGCTGCTCTCGCAGCGGCACCATCGTGACACTCCAGCCACGCGATTGCTCGAACTGCTGGGAGAGGCGGCCGGTGATGCCCTTCATCTCCTCCTGCGCGGCAGTGAGTGTGACACCCGGCTTCAGGCGGCCGATCGCCTGGTAGTTGTGTCCACCCCGGTTCTCCATTTCCCAAGGTTCGAAGGCCATCGGTCGCCAAACGTCGGCCTCGAGCCCGGCAAAACGAAAGCCCTCCGGCATGACGCCGATGATGGTGTACGGACTGCCATCCAGCGTGATGCCCTTGCCCAACACATCGGTCGTCCCTCCGAACCGCTCCCGCCAAAGCCGCTGCGTGATCACCGCGACGCGATCGCCTCCGAAGGTATCCTCAGCCTCGGTGAAGCCACGTCCCAGCGCCGGTTGCACTCGAAGAAGGGGGAGCAGGCTGGCCGAGACGCGGATCCCGGAAAGGCGCGCCGGATCACCCGCTCCGGTGAGATCGAAGCCTCCGGGCTGATAGGCCGCCAGCGCCTCGAACACGGTGCTCTGCGCCCGCCAATCCGCGAAACCCGGAGCCGTCAGCCCGGCGAAATCCTGTCCCTGCTCCCGTTGATTCTCGAACAACGAAACCAAACGGTCCGCATCAGGATAGGGCAGTTGCTTCAGCAACACGCCATTGACCAGGCTGAACATCACCGTGTTCGCACCGATGCCGAGCGCGAGGGTGAGCACCGCCACGGCAGTGAAGCCGGGATTCTGCAGCAACTGCCGGAAGGCGAATCGGAGGTGATGGTGCATGCGGCTGAAGCCTGGGTGGCGAAACAGGTGTCGCGCCCGCTTCATCCAGGACCCAAACGGACTCACGAAGCACCTGCGATGCCAGGGTGCAGACCGATGAGAACGACCTCAACGAAGCGGGAATCCGTTCGGTTGCGGGATGTCACCATCCCGAACACGGGACCCCTGGGGAGAGGCAAGAATACGGGGATGCCGCGAGAAGGGGTTCGCCCGTAAACGCGGGCGTCAGCCTGCGCTGACTGGCTCTTGCAAAAGGAGTCTCTGGAGCGGGCGAGCGCGGCCTGCACGGCCGCGGCTACCTGCGGGGACGTCGCGAGACGGAACTCGCGACCCACCGGTCAGGCGCCTTCGGCGCTCATCCGAGAACCCGTTCCGAGCTTGGGTGACTCGCCGGTTCCGACCGGCGAGGGCGCTTTGGTCGACGCGGGCGTCAGCCTGCGCTGACTGGCTCTTGCAAAAGGAGTCTCTGGAGCGGG
>CAZYJB010000374.1:2873-5101 GCA_964647675.1 uncultured Verrucomicrobiota bacterium
GAACTCGCGACCCACCGGTCAGGCGCCTTCGGCGCTCATCCGAGAACCCGTTCCGCGCTTGGGTGACTCGCCGCACCTCCCCACAGCGATCGATCGGCTACTTCGCGCGCACGACCCAGCCGGCCTTCACTTCCAGATCGCCGGCGTAGGTGGCGCGACTCTTATCGTCCTGGACCGCCTGCAGCGTCAGTTCGCCCACGAGCTTCTCCTCGGTGAACACGACGTTGCCCTTGTCGTCTTTCGTATCGATGGTCTCGAACAACTGGACCACATCGCCGTTCTTGAAGCCCTGGCCGCCGCCGAGGCTGACGATGATCGCGCTCTTGCCGGCCACGGCGAGGACCTTCCCTGGAGCCTTCTTACGCGCCTCGGCCGCGGCGTTGTCGGCCGCCGCCGCGGCATTTGCCGCCTGCGTCGCCTGAGCGGCTTGGGTCGCTTTCTTGTTCCGGCGTGACGAAGTCGGTGGATTGAAATCGCGCAACTCGGCCGTGATCTTATCCAGAGCGATGACCGTGGCCTTGCCGAGCGCGCTGTCCATGAACTCCTTGTTGTCGAAGCCGATGTTGCCGCCGCTGCCCCGGACGAACACGCCGACATCGAAGCTGGTGCCCTTTTGCTCACCCACTGCCGAGCCAGTCTTCAGGATCTTGCGGTTGTTGGCGTCGACCAGGCGCCAGTCGATGCGGACATCGGTGTTATTCTGCTTGATGCCCAGATTACCGAGGCCAAGGCCGCGACCCACACCTCCGAGCCCGACGCCGGTGCTCTTCGCGCCGAAGCGCGTCACCTTCGCGGTGAACATGAAGTCCGCGGCGGCGAACCCGCCCTTCTCGACCTTCTCGCTCTGCTCGACCCAGCCGTCCTCACCCATCTTGATCTCGTCCTTGAGCGCTTCGAGCTGAGTGTTCTCGAGCACGGAATACTTGTTCAGCTTGCCGATCTCAGTGACCAGCATCTCAGCCAGGCCCGCCCCCAGCGCGGGTTGCCAGTATTCGATCGCGGTGCGGTCGCCGTTGAACGGGGCGACAAAGAGCGTCGGCTGATCGTCATCGGCGGCGCGCGCCGCCAGGGGAGCGAGCAGGAGGCCGGAGAGGAGACAGGCCTGGAATAGGGAGGGGCGCGATTTCTTCATGCCGCCCGGGAATATCAGGTGGCTGCACGCCGCTCAAGCGCGCCTTCACGACCTTTCGACTCTCCGGATGCAACCGTTTCGTCGCCCGTTCGGAGCGACAACGCCCCGCTCCGGCTCCAACCCCTTCAACCGAGACGATTCCGGCGGAAGGCGACCACCGAGATGAGTCCCGCAAGCGCGAGCCCCAGGGAGGATCCGCCCTCGGGCAACTCGGTGACCGAGGAAGCCCTCGCAGAGAGTTGACCCCGCACGGCACCGGCAGGGTAGGACGAGTTGTGGACGTTGACATACCAACCGGACGGATTGGCGAGAACCCCCGCGAGGTCCGGATCCGCGACCGGTCCACCCACAAGCTGGGCACTGAAATCGACGCGCACCGGGCCCGAAACCCCGGCCGCTCCCATGTGGATATGGGCCGCAGCGGGCGGGAGCAGAATGTTGGCCACCGCGATGTCCCAGGTAATCGACAAGGTCGTGCTATCGATCCAGAGCTTCGCCAGGCCGGTGCCGTCCGGATCTCCACCGATGGCCGTCACCTCCTGCGCTCCGTCCAAAGGCACTTCGAAGTAATACAGTGCGGCGGACGCGGTCGGGACGGTGGCGAGCGCGAGGCAGGTTCCGGTGAGGCAAAGCAGACGTTTCATGGCGGGTCTACGGTCGGTGTTGGGACTGGGGCCGGCACGGAAAGAAAGAACTTTGCTCGCCGCGGGCCTGGTTGAGTCGTGCTAATGAACCTCACAAGTTCCACGAAACTCAAGGCGATTTCCCGTCCACCGCACCGGCGCCGTCAGAGCGACTGCCAAAGTCGAAGGCAAAAACCACGAAACCGGATCGTGATCGCCGGAGAACTGACGCAAGCGCTTCCTACCGCCTTCCTGGCCTGCCCAGTCGCGAGCTGGAGCTCGGCGGGAAGTGGTGAGGGAAGCGTGATGGGCGCGGCAGAAGGAGCGCTTGCGAGTCCATTGGAATCGCGCGGCCAGCATGGTGGCTCGTCGGCTCCGTCCGACGAGTCGGGCTGAAGGCCCGGAAGCAGGCGAGCGCGGCCGGTACGGCAGCGACTACGGAAATGGCGGTCGCGAGTTGGATCTCGCGACCC
>CAZYJB010000375.1:0-5093 GCA_964647675.1 uncultured Verrucomicrobiota bacterium
GGTCGGGATCCGTACTTTCTCTATGTTGCCAGCAACGTCGGCAGTCTCGCGTCGCTGGTGGCCTATCCGTTCCTGGTGGAGCCCTGGCTGGATCTGCCGGCTCAGAGCCGGGGTTGGGCGGGAGCTTATGCCGCGTGGGGCGTGTTGGTGGCGGCCTGCGGGATGGTCTCCGTGCGGGTTGCGCGCGGGGTCTCGGGCGCGGCCGAGCCGGTGGCCGCGGTGGCGGGCCGCGGCGCGCAGCCGGAGCGGTCGCGCGAGGGAGCCGGGGAGAGCTCGGACTCGGAAGCGCCCGTCTGGCGTACGCGACTGGCGTGGGTGGCGCTCGGGGCGGCGCCGGCGAGCCTGTTGCAGGGCTGCACGCTTTTCCTGACCACCGACGTGGCAGGCATCCCGTTGCTGTGGGTGGTGCCGCTCGCGCTGTACCTCACCAGCTTCATCGTGGCCTTCGCGCAGCGCGGTGCGGTGGGGGTTCGCGTGGCGAACCGGTTGCTTCCCTATCTCGCCGTGGGCATGGGGTACATGATCCTCGTCCGCGCCACACAACCCGTGCTGGCCTTGATCGCGCTGCACCTGGGATTCCTCCTTACGGCCGGCGTGGTCTGCCACGGGCGCCTGCAGGGCTTGCGTCCGGCGCCGCGGCATCTCACCGCCTTTTACCTCGCGATGTCGCTCGGCGGCGTGCTCGGTGGTGCGTTCAACAGCCTGCTGGCCCCCCTCCTGTTCGATTCCGTGGCGGAGTATCCGCTGGCCATCGCCGCTTGCTGCCTCGCCCTGCGCCCGCGAGCGCGCGGCGCCGTGGAGACGCCCTCCTGGCCGCGCGACCTCGCCTGGGCGGTGGCCGCGACGATGCTGATCCTCGTCCTGGCCGTGGTGGTGCCGTGGTTGACGCAGGGCGCGGATCGGGTCCGGGACGTGGTGGTGTACAGCGTGCCGGCGGTGGTGTGCTGCGCTCTGCTGGACCGTCCGCGTCGCCTGGCTCTCGCGCTGGCGGGCGTATTGGGGGCCGGGCTCTGGGTTCAGGCACGCTGGGCGGGAACCTTTCACGCCGAGCGCAATTTCTTCGGCGTGACGCGCGTGGCGCGCAGCGGGGGCGGAGAGTTCCACCAGCTCGTGCACGGCAATACCATCCACGGGAGGCAGTTCCGGGAACCGACGCGCCAGGATGAGCCGCTGACCTATTATCACCGGCAGGGTCCATTGGGATCGTTGTTCGACGAGTTCGCGGGGATAAGGCCCGCGGGCGCGCGCGTCGGCGTGATCGGGCTCGGCGTGGGAAGCATGGCCGCCTATGCGCGTCCGCAGGAGACCTGGGATTTCTACGAGATCGACCCCGCGGTCATCCGCGTGGCGCGCGATCCGGCATGGTTCACATTTCTCGCGCGATGCCGGGCGGCCTCGTGGCGGGTGATCGAAGGGGATGCCCGCCTGCGTTTGGCGGACGTGCCCGACGACACCTACGACCTGCTGGTGCTGGATGCCTTCAGCTCGGATGCCATCCCGGTGCACCTGCTCACGCGCGAGGCAGTGGCGGTTTACCGGTCGAAGTTGAAGCCAGGGGGCTGGCTCGCCGCGCACATCTCGAACCGCTACCTCGAGCTCGAGCCGGTGGTGGCGGCGTTGGCGGGCGACGCGGGATGGGAGTGCCGCTCACGGGATGACACCGTGGAAGGGGACCACGCCGGAAAGGAGGCCTCCCACTGGATGCTGATGGCGGAGAGCGAGGCGGCGCTCGGCAAGCTCAACCGCCGTTCAGTTTGGGTGCCGCCTTCGAATGACGCCGGGCTCGCGCCCTGGACGGACCGCCGGGCGCCGGTGTGGGAAGTCTTCGCGTGGCGGTAGCCGAGCAGTTGCGGTAGCGAGTTGTTGCCCGCTCCGGGGCTCGTGCACTAGCGTGCGCTCCCGACCTGCAGCTGCGGCACAAAACCCCTCGGTGGCGAACCCATGAAAGCACATTGGACCCGGTTGATGCGCACCTGCCTCGGGTGCGTGGTGTTGGCGATCCTGATTCCCGGCTGTGGCGAGGGCGGCGGCGGGGGCGGTGCAGCCAGCGGGGGCGGCGCCACCATCAAGGTGGGCGAGTACGCCTCGATGACCGGGAAGGAGGCGACCTTCGGCCAATCCTCCCACAGCGGCACGTTGCTGGCCGTGGAGGAAGTGAATGCCGCCGGCGGCGTGCTGGGCAGGAAGCTGGAGCTCATCACCGAGGACACGCAGTCCAAGGCCGGCGAGCCCGCAACCGTGGTGCGCAAACTGATCACCCGCGACCAGGTGGTGGCGGTGCTCGGTGAGGTGGCGTCTTCACGCTCCCTCGAGGCGGCGCCGATCGCGCAGCAGTTCAAGGTGCCCATGATCTCGCCGTCCTCGACCAATCCCAAGGTCACCGAGGTGGGCGACTACGTCTTCCGCGTCTGCTTCATCGACCCGTTCCAGGGGACCGTGATGGCGAACTTCGCCTGGAACACGCTCAAGGTGCGCAAGGTCGCTGTGCTCACCGACGTGAAGAGCGACTACAGCCTCGGCCTCGCGCAGTTCTTCAAGGAGCGCTTCCAGCAGCTCGGCGGCACGCTGGTGATCGACCAGAGCTTCAGTGGCGGCGACAAGGATTTCAAAGCCCAGCTCACCGCCATCAAGGCCTCCGGACCGGACGGCCTGTTCATCCCGGCCTACTACACCGATGTCGGCCTCATCGCGCGCCAGGCCAAGGAACTCGGGATCAACTTCCCGCTGTTCGGCGGCGACGGCTGGGAGTCACCCAAGCTGATCGAGCTCGGCGGCGAGGCGATCGAAGGGAAGTTCTACTCGACCCATTACTCGCCCGAAGATCCGAGCCCGGCGGTGAAGGAGTTCGTGAAACGCTTCCAGGCGCGTTTCAACGGCGAGGTGCCCGATGCGATGGCGGCCCTGGGTTACGATTCGGTGATGGTGCTGGTCGACGCCCTCAAACGCGCCGGGTCGACGGAGGGCCCCAAGCTGCGCGACGCCCTGGCAGCGACGAAGGATTTCGACGGCGTCACCGGCCGCACCGCGATGGATGCCCAGCGAAACGCCACGAAAGCCGCGGTCATCATTACCGTCAAAAACGGCCAGTTCGCCTTCGTCGAAAAGATCAACCCCTGATCCGGGGCTGAATGAACGAGTTCCTTCAGCAAGTGCTGAACGGCCTGGCCCTCGGGGCGATCTACGCGCTGATCGCGCTCGGGTACACCATGGTCTACGGCGTGCTGAGGTTCATCAATTTCGCGCACAGCGACCTCTTCATGATCGGCGCCTTCGCGGCGTATTACCTGTCGAACGCGCTGAGTCGCCTCCTGCCTCCCGAGTCCGTCGGCGGCGCCGTGATCCTGACCCTGCTTTCCATGGCGGTGTGCGCCGTGCTCGGCGTGGTGATCGAAAAACTGGCCTACCGCCCGCTGCGCAACCGCTCACGCCTCAACGTCCTGATCACCGCCATCGGCGTCTCGCTGTTCCTCGAATATTCCGGACAGCTCGTGTTCGGCGCCGATCCGAAGACCTTCCGCCTGCTGCCCAGCCGGAACGTCGAGTTGGGCGGACTCGTGCTCAACAGCAACCAGTTGATTGTGTTCGGGCTGACGCTGGTTCTGCTGCTCGCCCTGCGCTACATCGTGCTGCGCACGCGCATCGGCACCGCGATGCGCGCGGTTTCCTTCAATCACCAGGCCGCGGCGCTGATGGGCAACAACATCGACTCGGTCATCTCTTTCACCTTCGCTCTCGGGTCCGCGCTCGCCGCGGCGGCCGGGGTCCTTTACGCGATGAACTATCCCGCCATCGACCCGCTGATGGGCGTGATGCCGGGACTGAAGGCGTTCGTCGCAGCCGTGCTCGGAGGCATTGGAAACATCCCCGGGGCCGCCCTGGGTGGTGTGCTGCTCGGGTTGGTGGAGAGTTTCGTGCGCGGCAGCGCCTACTCGACGTATGCGGACGCCATCGCGTTCGCCATTCTGATTCTCATCCTCCTGTTCCGGCCCGCCGGACTGTTGGGGAGTAGCGTGGTGGAGAAGGTCTGAGCCATGGCGCAACGACCCAAGACCTTTCTGCTGCTGGCGCTGGGTGGCTGCGCCCTTCTGGGATTGCTGGGCAAACGGGTCAATCCGTACTTCCTCTACGTCGCCTACGACGTCGCCATCAACATCATCCTCGCCGTCAGCCTCAACCTGATCAACGGCTACACCGGGCAGTTCTCGCTCGGGCACGCCGGGTTCATGGCCGCGGGCGCGTACACCGCGGGCGTCACTTCCACCATGCTCGGGCCGCGGCTTCTGGTCATCCTGGGGGGCGAGGGTGTCCTGGCCCACGCCGCCGTATTCCTGCTGGCGCTGCTGCTGGGAGGGCTCGTGGCCGCGCTCACCGGCCTGCTGGTGGGCATCCCGTCGCTGCGCCTCAAGGGGGACTATCTCGCCATCGTGACCCTCGGGTTCGGCGAGATCATCCGCGTCATTCTTCAAAACACCCCGGCCGTGGGCGGGTCGCGCGGGTACTCGGTGGCCGCCGGGTACACCAATCTCTTCTGGGCCTACGGCCTCGCGATCGTGGCCATCTACTATGTCCTTTCCGTGGTGCATTCCACCTACGGGCGAGGGTTCGTCGCGGTGCACGACGACGAGGTGGCGGCGGAGGCGATGGGCATCAACACCACGCGCTACAAGGTCACCGCATTCGTGACGGGAGCGTTCTTTGCCGGGATCGCCGGCGGGTTGTATGCGCACTCGAAGCAGTTCCTGACGCCGACCGGGTTCGACTTCGTCAAATCCATCGAGATCGTGGTGATGGTCATCCTGGGCGGCATGGGCAACACCTTCGGCGTCGTGCTGGCGGCCATCCTCCTGACCCTTCTGCCCGAGGCGCTGCGTCCGGTGGCGCAGTATCGCATGGTGATCTACTCGCTCCTGCTCATCCTGCTCATGCTGACCTGTCCCCAGGGCCTGTTCACCTCGGTCGGCGGGGCCCTCCGGCGTTGGTTCGGGAAACGGTGCGCGGAGGAAACCGGGCGCGCATGAGCGACGCGGGTCAACTCCTCCGCCTCGAGCGCTGCACCATCCGGTTCGGCGGATTGACCGCGGTGTCGAACCTGG
>CAZYJB010000376.1:0-968 GCA_964647675.1 uncultured Verrucomicrobiota bacterium
CGCGCGGCAGGTCTTCCTCGATGACACATTCAAACTTCACTCCCTTCTTGGCCGCGGGTTCGGCAAACAGGGTCTTGAGGAATTCACAGATCTCACGCGGATCGGTCGGCTCCGGCCGCAACTCCATCACACCCGCCTCGATCTTGGACATGTCCAGAATGTCGTTGATGAGCTGGAGAAGCGAACCCGCACTCGTGCGGATCGCGCGCAGATACTCGGAATGCCGCGGTTCCCTGAGCTCGGCCGCCAGCAACTCGCTGAAGCCCAGGATGGCATTCATCGGCGTTCGGATCTCATGGCTCATGTTGGCGAGAAAGACCGTCTTTTCGCGGCTGCTGCGTTCCGCCACCAGTCTCGCCTCCACCAGCCGGCGCTCTCGCTCCTGGTGCCCGAGCATGACGCGCCCCAGATACAAGGCGAATATCCCGGCGCCCACGCCGAGGCACCCGGCCACCAGGCTCGTCGCGCTCGCGCGCCGCAGCTTCGCCGCGGGCGCCAGTCCTTCCTGGGCACTCCAGTCGCCCTTGATCAGCTGCAGGCGCAGGATGGCGTTTCGGACCTCGTCCATCGAACGCTTGCCACGCCGCGTCGCCACCATGCGCGCTCCCGCGTCGATGCCGCCGCTGCGCCGCACCTCCACCGCCTCGCGATGAAAATTCAAAAAGACCTCCGCCTTGGCCCGCAGGTCGGCCGCCCCCTTCATCCACTCCGAATCAGCCCTCGACCGCTCCATGAAGGCGTCGAAGCGCGAGGGAAGCTTCGCCTCGGCGACGCGGAACGGCTCGAGGAAGGTCTCGTCGCCGGTGATGGTGAAGCCGCGCTGCGCCGTCTCGACGTCGAGCAGAAGCCGGTGGATCTCGTCCAGCTCGTCGCGGATCATCATCGCTTCGCGCGCCTCGGAAAGGCTCTTGGAGAGGTCCCGCCAAGCCAATCCCGACAGGACGACGCTCGCCGATGTGAGCGTGATC
>CAZYJB010000376.1:978-5068 GCA_964647675.1 uncultured Verrucomicrobiota bacterium
GTGATCCAAAGAACGACCGCCGTGCGGTAAACGAGGTTGTTGGGAGAACGAAGCATGGCTGCCCCACCCGGCGCGACTTCGGCGGCCGCACGCTAGGCAGCACCCCTTTCATCGTCGAGTCTCATTCCGGCGGTGAACCGTTCGCGCTCCTCCCACGCTACGCCAACAGGTCCGCCACCGCAGACAGCGAGGGTATCCGCCCGGCAATCACACGCGCGGTCACCAGCAGCGGGAACGCCAGCAGCGCCCCCGCCGGCCCCCACAGCCACGTGAGCAGAATCAGCGCCACGAAGACGAGAACCGGGTTCAGCGAGAACCGGCGCCCCAACGCATAGGGCGTCACGAGATTGGACTCCACCAAGTGCAGTCCCGCATACACCAACCCAGGAAGGATGGCCATCTCCAGGGTGTCGAACACCATGATGCCGCCGACCGTCACAGCGGCGATCCCCGCGAGCGTGCCCACGTAGGGTACGAAATTCGCCACCGCCGCCACCGCTCCCCACATCGCGGCGTTGGGCATGCCGATCCAGTGCAAGGCCAGCCCCACGGCGACGCCGAACGCGGCGTTCACAAGGCCCACGCAGCTGAGGTAGTCCCCCACCTGCCGGTGAATCTCGCGGCTGATCTCCACCGCCCGCTTCTTCTCGCGCAGCCGCGGAAAGGCGCGCACCACCTTCTGCAGGAAGTGATCCCCCGACGCCAGTATCAGGAACATCAACGCCAGGGTCTCGCCCATCGCCACCAGCAACCCGCCCGTCCAGCTGAACACGGTGCTCGCCACCCGCGAGTTCTTCACCTCCACCGGCTGCGCCCGCGGCCCCGCACTCTCCGCCGCCAGATTCCCCACCGTGGAGGCCGCCTCGGTCAGGCGCGCCGCGGGTCGAAGGATCAGGCCGAACTTCTCGCGCAGGCGCGGCGCATCGTCCACCGCGGTCGTGAGCCATTCCACCGCAGGCCGCCCGAGGTGCACGACGCCCCAACCCGCCGAGACGACAAACGCCAGGACCACCACGCCCGCTGCCAGCGGCCCCGGAATGCCCCACTTGCGCAACGCATCCACCGGACGCCGCAGGACCAGCGACGCCACCCAGGCAAGCAGGATGGGAACCACCACCGCCCGCGCCACGGAGACCACGGCCAACACCGCCACCACGATGAACACCAGGCGCGACGCGCGCGCGAGCCCGCCCTCACCCTCCGTACGGACGGGTTCCGCCGGCGGAGCTTCCGCTATGCCAGGCTCCGGCACCACCGGCTCCGGCACCGGTGCGGGAACGCCGGCGTCCGCGGAACCCAGGCTTGGCTCCATCAAGGTATTCATGGGCGGCAGGCTTTCCGGGATCACCACCAACGTCCGTGGCGGTCGAAATCGTATTGGAAGAGAAGACCGATGCTGTGTCCGCCCTCGTCTCGATCGCCACGCACCGCGTTGAAGCCGTAACCGTACCGCGCAATCACGCGACAGAACTGCCGCTTGGGAGTAAACGAAATGCCACAGCCCACGCCGGTCTGCCAGTCGTCCGGCTGCTCGAACCCGGCGAGGTACCCGAGGTTCGCACTCGCGCCCTCGACGCGGAACTGGAACCGCCCCTGCGCATCGATCGGAACTACGTAGCTCGCGTACAAATGCACGAATCGCTCCGCCGATAACTCCTGGTAATAGTAGCCGGGCAGGATCAGCGGGAACTCGGCGATCAGCGGCAGAACGCCTCCGAGGCGCCACGCGCTAAACCGGTCCGGATTCGTCGAACCGCCCGCCGTCACGGCGAACGAGACCCGGTGCCCGACATTGGTCCACGCATAGTCCAATCCCGCATACACCCAGTACAGGTCGGTCCGCCCTTCCATCGAACGGTCCCCGCCGAACCCGAAGTCGCCATGGTCGAGTCGCCACTGGCGCTCCACCTACGCCGATACCTCGAGTCCAAGATCCGGATAAAGCACCGGCTCCTTTCCCGCCCACCGAAATCCCACCCGCGCAAAGGGCATCGGACGCGATTCCGGCACCTCGAATCCGTCCTCCGTGTCGTCCGTTACCGCATACACCGAGTACCGGAATCCAGCCCGCGCCACGAGATTCAGCGGGATGCGCATCCCGGGGTTCACGCGCTGGTAAAGACTGAGTGAGATGCCGCCGCCGTGACCATCGAAGCTCTCACCGGACAAATACTGCCCCCGACGCACCTCATAGTAATTGTCGCCGAAAGCACCCCCGTAGATCCCGATGCCAAGATCGGTGTGTGGCGAAAGCAACTCGCGGAATCCCAGTTCGCTATCCACATACGCCGGCGCCAGGGCCATGCGCAACGCGATGTTCGTGCCAACCAGATGCGGCTCGTTGAAATAGTAATACGCGTACACGCCGCGCGGTCCGCGCCCGTTCACCGGTTGGTCATACCCCACGTGCAGCAGGCTTCGGTGAATGGGATCCACCTGCGCCCACACCGAGGGTGCGAGGAACAACGCCAAAAGAAGGACGAGGGCGTGGACCGACCCCCTTCGCCCCCGACGACCTTCCCGACCTCCCGGCCTAGATGGTAGTTGCATGAGTAGGTTTTCAGGTGCTGTCCGCATGGTTTGCCACGATGTCTCCGCGGCGCAACGCGGCGCGGGTCCCCCACCATCCGCTCCGCGCCCCGGCCACGATGTGGCGCACGTCCGCAGCCGACTGCCGCCCCATCCGGGACGTCCGCAGGCACGGCCCGCTTCGCTTCAGTTGATCCTCTTGCCCTGGATCAGGCGCACCAGGATCACGATGATCGCGACCACCAGAAGGATGTGGATGAGCCCGCCGATGGTGTAGGAGGAAACCATACCGAGCAGCCAGGCGATAATCAGGACGAGAGCGATGGTGTAGAGCATGGGGACGGTGGTTGGATGTTTTGATTCGCGGCGGCCTTCGGATTGTCTCCGTCCCACCTCGCACCCCGCCGCTTGCGGGACGCGGCGGAATCAGGCGCGCGCGCAGGAACGTCTCCGTCCCTAGCTGGATCCATGCCGCAGCCCGGCGGCTCTCGGCAAAACGTTTCCACTTGGATTCACGGGTGATTCGGGCGCTTTCCAGCGTTCCAACCCCGGCTCGGCCCGCGGATCCCCTTTGCACACTGCACGACCTGAGGGCCTCGACCTGCATTTTGCACGCTCGCCACCGGCAAAGCTCAGCTCGTCGCACGGCAGAGCTGAATGAATCCATCGATTTCACGCCGCCCGGTGCCCGGCATGATCCCTGCCTTGGGGGAGCCATGTACAAAGCCCTCGGAGTTGCCCTGATCGTCATCGGCGGCCTGATGCTCGTCTTCGGATTTCAGGCATCCGATTCCCTCGCTTCGGATGTGTCCCGTGCCTTCACGGGAACGCCCACTGACAAATCCGTCTGGCTCCTCGCCGGCGGCGCCGCGTCGGCCGCACTGGGAACGGTGCTGACCTTGCGCCGGGCCTGAACGGTGAGTCCATGACCTCATCAAACCCCCGCTGCCTCGTCCGAACCGACCACTATGAAACTGCGCCGTTTCACTCCGCTCAGCCGTCGCGCTGCCGAATCCGGGGAGATCAAGTGGGGACTGCTCCTCTGGGCCCTGGGTGTCCCCCTCCCCATCGTTCTCCTGGTCGTTCTCCTCCGGGGCTGCTGATCCGCCGCGCGCCCGTACACCCGTGGTTTCACCTACGCATTAACTGTCTTTCCCCACCATGCACGCGACCTCCTTCAAATCTCCCGGACCCGCGATGCTTCACGAAGCCTCACGGGATCTCACACCCATCGGGGTCCCGGATTCGAACCCTGCGTACCGCGGACAGACGTGGCCTCCGCCACGACGTACTTTGCTGACCCCGCAGTTCCTCACCGCCAATCTGGACTGGAGTGCCTCTCAAGACTCCGGCATCGATCCTGACACCGCAGCGACGGCGCAGGTTCGGCGCGCCTGGCTGGCAGACGCGTCGATCGCCGGCATGGCTCGTAGCCTGCATGTCATCACCATTCGCTCCCGGACCACTCTCCGCGGCGAAATCGCGTCCAAGGCGGCACACGATCGCATTGTCCGAATCGCGCGAAGGGCCGCGGGCAACCGGCGCGTCGACGATCAGCTCA
>CAZYJB010000377.1:0-5054 GCA_964647675.1 uncultured Verrucomicrobiota bacterium
CGCCACCTGGGGTGTGCGGATTCCATTCGTTCCGAAAACCGGCTTGCATGGTCGCCCGGCCGCGGCCCATGCTTCGCAGACCGTTCGCGCACGTGGCGGAATTGGCAGACGCGCTACTTTGAGGTGGTAGTGGAGAAATCCGTGCAGGTTCAAGTCCTGCCGTGCGCACCATCCCCGGAAGAGTCCGCCAGACTCCGAGCTCTCCGAAGATCATGCTGGGGCCTCCTGCTGGGGCCTCCTGCTGGGGCCTCCTGCTGGGGCCTCCTGCTGGGGCCTCCTGTTGCGGTCTTCCGTCCCATCCCACCTCGGCCCTCCGGATTCGCATAAACTTCGCATCGCCGGCTGAACATCCATTCCCGAACATCGTCTATTCCCCAAGCCCATGACTCCGCCAGCCCGCTCCCAGTGGTCCACTGCTCTTTCCGCAACGCTCTCCGTCGCCCTGCTCGCGCTGCTCGTCGCGTCGGCCGGTTGTGCGCGGCGCTATGTGATCACCACCACCACCGGCGCCCGCATCATCACCGCCAGCAAGCCGAAGCAGGTTCAGAGCAAGTTCATCTACCGTGATGCCTCCGGTGATAAGGTGGAGATCAGCGCTCTGCGCGTGCGACTCATCGAGCCCTACTCGAAGAAGCGCGCCGGGGCGCAGCTTTCCATTCCCGACCTGCAATAAGCTGCTCGACGTACTTTCCGAGCAGGTCGGCCTCGAGATTCACACGATCTCCAACCCGCCGCTCCGAAAGTTGCGTGACCTCCCGGGTGTGCGGGATGATCCAGAGTCGGATGCGGTCCCGCAGGACCTCCGCCACGGTGAGGCTGATCCCGTCGATTGCCACCGATCCCTTGTAGAGAAACTGGCGCATCATCGCGGGGGGCGGACGCACTTCGAGCACCCAGTCGGCGCCCACCGGTTCCCACCGCGTGATGACCCCCGTACCGTCCACGTGCCCGGTGACGAAATGCCCTCCCAGACGGTCGCCGAGTCGCAGGGCCAGTTCGAGGTTCACGCGCCGACCGACGGCGAGCTGATCGAAGCTCGTCTTGCGCCACGTCTCCTCGAGCAAGTCGAAGCTCAGGAGTGTGCCCGAGCCCGCCCTTTGCCGCTTCACGAGCGTGAGGCAGCATCCGTTGACCGCCACACTGTCGCCCAGCTTCACGCCGCGCCCCGCCCGCCGCGCGCGCACGCACATGCGGATGCCCGCCGCACCGCGCTCCAGCGCGGTGATGATGCCCGCCTCCTCCACGATGCCGCTGAACATGCAGAAATCGTGATGCCGCGGCCGGCGCGGCATCAACCGCCAATCCGCGTCCGCACGAGCGCGGTCATCATGAGATCATCGCCAAGGCGCCGCCATTCGACCTCGTCCAGCGGCAAGAGGTCCTGCCGGTCGCGAGCCCCCTCCCCGGCCACCGCCTTGCGCGCCGTGGCACCACCCAACACGAGCGGCGCGTAGAAAAACACCACACGATGCGCCAGGCGTCGTGTGAGGACGGAAGCCGGCACTACTCCCCCGCCCTCCACGAGCACCTGCGTCACGCCCAGTCGCCCCAGCTTTCGCAAGACCCAGCGCACGTCCACGCGTCCTCCCGGATCCTGCGGTGCGCGCCAGACCTCGACCCGTTTCTCGAGCGCCGCCACACGCCTCGCCGGGGCGTCCCTCGCCACGACGATCCGCGTGCGCGCGCGCCAGGCGTCCTTCACCACCGCGGCGGCCAGCGGCGTTCGCGCCTTGGAATCCAGGACGATCCGGACGGGACCCTCGGGGAGCACGCGATCGCCACTCCGCACCGTGAGGGACGGGTCGTCCTTCAGCACCGTCTCGACGCCGACGATCATCGCACCGGAAGCGCGGCGAAGTCGCATCCCCGCCGCGCGCGCGCGCGGTCCGGTGATCCATTTCGACTTCACCACCACCCAGGGTCGGCCCGTCGTGATCCAGTGATTGAACGCCTCGTTCAAGCGGGCCGACCCCGCACCCCCGACGCCGCTGACGATCTCGATTCCCGCCTCGCGCAGAACGTCGAGACCGCGCCCGGCGTGGCGCGGATTGGGGTCCACGGCCGCCACCACCACGCGCGCCAGGTGCGCGGCGACGATGGCGTCGGTGCACGGCGGTGTGCGGCCGGTGGTGCAGCACGGTTCGAGGGTCACGTAAAGCGTGGCACCCCTTGGATCATGCCCGCGCCGTTGCGCGTCGCGCAGCGCCTCCACCTCGGCGTGCGGATTTCCTGCGCGCCGATGCCACCCTTCGCCCACAACGCGGCCGCGCCGTACAATCACGGCGCCCACCATCGGATTGGGGGCCGTGCGTCCCTCGGCACGCTTCGCGAGCGACAGCGCGCGACGCATCCAGCGTCCATCGGCGCCAGTCACCGTGCCCCCTGCGTCGCGCGCTCCTGAACCCAGCGAAGATCGCGGCTGTTGGCCGCCGCGATATCGTGGCCAATACGCTGGCCGACCGTCGTGGAGCGGATCGTGCGCGGGTCGAACCACCGGTGCGCCTCGATGTGGCCGTCGGTGAAGCTGACGATCCCGCCATTGTTATGATGCGTCGCGGGCAGGTGAAACCAGCGTTCGGTCTGCCCCGTCATCGGCAGGATGAACGCCGGCGTGCACAGGCTCTGCGGCGTCAGGTCCATGAAGAGAAAAGTCATCGAAGGCGACAGCAGGTCGGTGGTCTTGCGGAAGGCCAGGTGTCGTGTGGACAGGCGCCCCTGCATCGAACCGTTTCCGCCGACGTACAAGTTCATGGCGTAGCTGCGCAATTGCGGCACCGGACGGCCGCGGGCCGAGATTGCCGTCGTACGGTCCGAGGGACACTTGTAGGGCGCCTTATCGGACAAGTAGGCGGCGAAGGTCGCGTACCTTGGATCGACGAGGTACATGGGATTGGTGAACGCGGGCGAGAAGTTGTGGTATCCGCCGCCCACCCAGAGTGTCTCGCGGCCGGCACCCTCCTGGGCGCCGTTCAAGGCGAGCCGATCTTCCTGATCACCGGCGTAGAGTGTCCCGGAGAGGGTGAGTTGCTTGGCGTTGTTCAGGCACTTCACGCGGTGCGCCTGCATCTTGGCCTTGGCCAGCGCCGGCAGCAGCAGGGAGGCGAGAATGGCGATGATCGCGACCACGACGAGCAATTCGATCAACGTGAAGCCATCCGGGTTCGCGCAGAGCCGACGCTCTGCCTTCATCGGAGGTACACTCGGAGCAAGATCGGGCGCGGCATCCATGGGCGGAGAGTGGCCGCACGATGCCCGCGTCCGTTCGGTCTGCCAAGCCCGCGCTCGGACGGGTCACTCGGCGAACAGCGCCTCGGCAAACTGCGCCGCATCGAAGGGCTGCAGGTCGTCGGGTTGTTCGCCCACACCGATGAAGCGCACGGGCAATCCGAGTTCCTTGCGGATGGCCACCACCATGCCGCCCTTGCTGGTGCCATCGAGCTTGGTGATGACCAGGCCGGTGAGCGGCACGGCCTTGTGGAACTCGCGCGCCTGATTCATCGCGTTCATGCCGGTCGATGCGTCGAGCACGAGCAGCACTTCGTGGGGCGCGCCCGCGATCTGCTTCCCGAGGACCCGATGCAGCTTCTGCAGCTCCTGCATGAGGTTGTGCTTGGTGTGCAGCCGGCCCGCGGTGTCCACCAGCAGAAAAGCCGCATCGCGTGCGCGGGCGGCGGAGACGGCGTCGTGCCCGACTGAAGCCGCGTCCGCACCGTACGCGCCTGAGACGACCGGCACGTCGAGCCGCTGTCCCCAGAGCTTCAATTGCTCGATGGCCGCAGCGCGGAACGTATCGCATGCGGCGATCACGCAGCCTTGCCCGCGGCCCTTGATGAGGTGCGCCAGCTTGGCGGTGGTGGTCGTTTTTCCCGTGCCGTTGACGCCCACGATCGAGACCACGCAGAGGCCGTCCGATCGCGCCGCCAGATCGACGACGTTGCCTTCAAAGACCTTCTCCACCTCCGCCTGGGCAATGGCGAGGACATCCGCGCCGCCGCGTCCCTGCGACTCGTAGGCCTGCCTCACCGCGGTGATGATCTGCTGCGTCATCGCCATCCCGAAATCCGCACCCATGAGCGCGGCCTCGATGTCGGCGAGCGAGGCGCTCGAGAGCCTGGGTGACAGGGTGACGATGCGCTTGATCTCGTGGACCAGCTTCTGCTGCGTCTTTTGCAGTCCCGCCTTGATCTTCGCGAACAGACCCATGGATGGAGAGGGAGTGGGGGGAGGGAAGGACGTGTGTCCGGGTGGGACCGGATCAGGAGCGCCTCGAATCGCGCCGCGCGCGCAGGGCTTCGACCCGTTCCAGCGGGATTTTCACCGAGCCCATGGTAGGGCGGTTGTTCACGCGGCCGTGGCAGTCCGATCCGCCAGTGACCAGCAGGTGCATCCGGTCGGCCATCGCCAGGTAGCGCGCGGTGGCATTGTTGGAATGCTTGGGGTGATGGCACTCCAGCCCGTCGAGACCGAAGCTGGCGAGGCGGTCCACCACCGAATCGTCGTGGTTCAGCCCGGGATGCGCGAGCACCGCCACGCCGCCCGCGGCGTGGATCAGCTCGACCGCCTGCTGGGCCGCCATCTTCTCCTTCGGCACCCAGCCCGGGCGATCCTTCTTCAGGTAACGCTCGAAGGCGTCGTCCAGCGAGGAGCAGGCGCCATGGGCCACCAGCGCGCGCGCGACGTGCGGGCGCCCCGGCGCGCGGCACCGCGCGTGGCTGAGGACGGCTTCCAGCGAAATGTCCACCCCCGCCTCGTTGAGGCGCCGCACCATTTCGCGCACGCGTTCCTGGCGGATGCCCTGCGCGCGTTCGAGTTCGCGCGCGAGTCCCTCGTGCGCCGGATCGACGAAGTAGCCGAGGATGTGCAGTTCGCGCGCCTCGAGGCCGGCGGTGATCTCGGTGCCGGGCACGAACTGGATGCCGGCGGCGGCGGCGGCCCTGGCCACGGCGGCGCAGCCGTCAAGCGTGTCGTGATCGGTCAGGGCGATGGCCGCCAGTCCGTGCCGCTGGGCGGAGTCCACGAGGTCGGCCGGCTCATAGGTGCCATCCGAGTGGATC
>CAZYJB010000378.1:0-5046 GCA_964647675.1 uncultured Verrucomicrobiota bacterium
GGTGCCGTCGGGACGCGCCAGCGCGAGGTATTCGCCGTCTGCGGCGAGGCGGAAGTTGGTGTGCAACGTGCGACCCGGCGTCCGCCGATCCTTCCCCGAGGCGAAGACGACCAGGTATTCACGCGCGCCCAATGAAAGTGCTGGAAAGACCCATTTGGCAGGAGCCGCCGCCTCATCCGTGAGCCGCCAGCCGGCGAGATCCATGGGAACCGAGCCCGGGTTATGGATTTCGATCCAATCCTCGGCGTCGCCGTCGTCGTCCTTCAGACCGAGCGTGTTGTCGGCCACGAACTCGGTGATGAGGAGCACCGACTGCGCCGGGCTGGCGAACCCTGCGAGCGCCCAGGCCACCGCCAACAGGACCCTCCACGTGTGGAGCGGCCCGCCGGACGAACTCAGATCCCCCCGCCACTGTAGCGCCCTCGGCATGCGCGACAGGATATCACATGGACTGCGGGTGGAGAAACCCGCCGGAAGGGGATGCCCTGTCTCGTGACTCGGCTTCCGTCGGGAGGCCGACCGGAATACATACTCCAAGACCGGGACCTCTCGGGGCTCGCGCCCCGATTCGCCGGTCGGAGCCGGCGAGCCACCGGCCTTGCTACGCGTGTCCGGATCGTGTCCTGGCAACCGCTCTGTTCTGAAGATCCCTCTCCGCCCACCTGGACGAACGAAAGTTGAATGGGCACCGCAGACGCCCCCAACCGACAGCCCCTTCTACCCCACCTTCTTCAGTCGGCGTTCGACGGACTTGATGATCTTCTCCAGCACCTTCACGCGCGCGTGGCGTTTGCAGTTGGATTCCACCACCACCCAGGGCGCGGGCGGGGTGTCGGTGCGGAAGAGCATCTCGTCGACGGCGGCCTTGTAGGCGTTCCACTTCTTCCGGTTGCGCCAGTCGTCCGCGGTGATCTTCCACTGTTTGGCCGGGGTCTCCTCGCGCTCCTTGAACCGGCGCAACTGCTCGTCCTGGTCGATGTGCAGCCAGAACTTCAACACCACCGCGCCGGCGTGGACGAGGTGCTGCTCCATCTCGTTGATTTCGCGATAAGCACGCCGCCACTCGGACTCCGAACAGAAGCCTTCCACGCGCTCGACGAGCACGCGTCCATACCAGGACCGGTCGAAGATGGTGACGTGACCGGCCTTGGGCATCTCGAGCCAGAACCGCCAGAGGTAATGGTGGGCCTTCTCGATGTCATGGGGCGCGGCGATCGGCACGACCTCGTAACCGCGCGGATCGAGGTTGCGCGTGGCGCGCTTGATGTTGCCGCCCTTGCCCGCGGCGTCCCAACCCTCGAACACGATCACGACCGGGACGCGATGCCGGTAAACCTCGTGTTCGAGTTCCCGCAGCCGTTCCTGGCCGCGCTTCAGGCGCCGGCGATAGTCTGCTTCCCCCAGCGTGCGCGTGAGATCGACGCGATCGAGCACCGAGGCTTCGAGTTCGGCGGGGAGCACCGGGGGACTGCGCCGCGCGCGCGATGCCGGGCGCCCGCCCTCCTTGTCGGCAATACGGCGTTCGAGCGCGGCGATGACCGTGCCGAACACCTTGAGGGTCGCGAAGCGCTGGTCATGGGCCTCGACGATCGTCCAGGGCGCGAACTCGGAGTCCGTGCGTGCGATCATTTCGTTGCTGGCCGCGAGCAACTCGTCGTATTGCCGGTTGTGCTTCCAATCGGCCTTGGTCACGCGCCAGGCGGTGGCCTTGGCCGATTCGAGCTTCTCGAAGCGCCTGCGCTGCTCACGCGCGGAGATGTGCAGGAAGAACTTCACGATGACCGTGCCGTCCTCCGCCAGTTGGCGTTCGAAGGCCAGGATGTCGCCGAAAGCGTCCTGCAACACCTTGCCGCGCACGCCCTCCTCGACGCGGTCGGTCACCACGCGCCGGTACCAGCTGCGATCATAGATCGTGATGCGCCCGCGTGCGGGCGTGTGGCACCAGAACCGCCAGAGGAACGGGCGCAGCTTCTCGTCACCCACCGGAGCCAGCGAGCTGATGACCTTGAGGCCGCGCGGGTCGAGGGGCAGGTACAGTTCGTTGATGAGCGTGCCCTTGCCGGAAGCGCCCCAACCCTCGAAGACGATGAGCACGGGAATGCCCAGTTCCCGCGCGCGTCGCTGCAGCGCCGCCAGCCTGAGTTCCAGGTCGGGCTTGGCCTTGCGGTAGTCCGCCTTGGCGATTTTGCGCGTGAGATCGAGGCTGCCGAGCATGGTTAACCTTCCAAGGCGGCACGCACGAAGGCGCGCATCCTGGCTGGATCCTTGACGCCGGGTTCCGACTCCACGCCGCTCGAAACATCGACCGCGAACGGTCGGACCGCGGCTACCGCGCGCCCCACGTTGTCGGGGGTCAGTCCGCCGGCGAGAATCACCGTGCCACCACGGCGCACGGCTTCGCAGGCGAGATCCCAGTTGAAAGTCTGTCCGGTTCCGCCGAACGCACCCGCCACGTAACTGTCGAGAAGCCAGGCCATGCCCCGGTAGTCCTCGAGTTCGGCGAGAGAGGCGGGATTCCGCATGCGGAAGGCTTTGACCAGGCGCCGGCCGGGGAAGCCGCGACAGTATTCGGCCGATTCCTTGCCGTGGAACTGCAGCGTATCGAGGCCGACAGCCGCGATGGCCTCGTGCACGCGGTCCGGCGAGGCATCCACGAAGACGCCGACGCGCGCGACGAAGGGCGGCAGCTCACGCGCAATGGCGGCGGCCTGGTCGAGCCGCAGGAACCGCGGACTCGGCGGATAGAACATGAAGCCGAGCGCATCGGCGCCCGCGGCGACCGCCGCGAGGGCGTCCTCGACGCGCGTGACGCCGCAAATCTTCACACGGGCGGGGGCGGGCGCGGCGGGCAGGTTCATGATCGGATCGCGATGCCGCGGTTGGGCCGCGGTCGGGGGAATGTGCTCAGGTCCCGCCGCGCGGCAAGCCCAGGACATCCTGCATGTCGTAGATGCCGGGCGCCTTGCCGGCGACCCATTGGGCGGCGCGCAGCGCGCCGTTGGCGAACGTGTCGCGGCTGCTGGCCTTGTGGGTCAGCTCCACGCGCTCGCCGTTGGCGGCGAAAATCACGGTGTGATCGCCGACCACATCGCCGCCGCGCACCGCGTGCACGCCGATCTCGTTCGAGGTGCGCTCGCCGGTGATGCCCTCGCGCCCGTGGCGCAGGGCCTCCTCGAGCTGGAGCTTGCGGGTGGCCGCCAGGATCTCGAGCAGCGTGGTCGCCGTTCCACTGGGCGCGTCCTTCTTCAATCGGTGATGCATCTCGATCACCTCGATGTCGAATCCGGGACCGAGGATCTCGGCCGCGCGCCGGCTCAGCCAGAACAGCGTGTTGACGCCGGTGGAGAAGTTCGACGCCCAAACCATGGGAATCACTTTGGACGCTTCGCGGATGACGGCCTTCTCGGCTTCCGCGTGGCCGGTGGTGCCGATCACGAAGGCCTTGCGCTGCTCAGCGCACAGCTTCGCCACGCGGGCCGTGACCGAATGGAAGCTGAAGTCGATCACCACATCGCAGGTCGGGAGCGCGGCGGCGAGATCATCGCCCACGTCGACGCCCGCCAGCACCTGGATTTCAGGCATGCGCGCGCCGCAAGCCAGGAGCGCCTGGCCCATCCGGCCTTTCGATCCGTTGATCAGTACCTTGGTCATGTTGGAAATGGAGATCTGGGGTCTGGGGTGGAAGGATCGCGGCGAAACGGAGAATGCAGGAACGTCCGGTCGTCCTCAGCCGCGCAGGATGCCGCTGGCGATCGCGGACCGCTTGAGCTGCTCGAGGCTCTTCGCGGTCAGCGGCACGAGCGGCAGCCGGAGTTCGGCGGACAGGACGCCCTTCAGCTCGAGCAGCGCCTTCACTGGCGTCGGATTGGTCTCGATGAACAGATCCTTGAAGAGCGGGTACAGCTTCTGGTGCAGCGCGAGCGCGGCGCGGACCTCGCCGGCCGCGTAGGCCTTCACCATTTTCGCCACTTCGCGCGGGGCCACATTCGACGCGACACTGACCACGCCCTGCCCGCCGACACTCATGAATGGCAAGGTGAGCGCGTCGTCGCCGCTGAGGATGGTGAATTTCGGACCACAGGCCGCGCGCAGCTGGGAGACGCGATCAGCATTGCCGCCCGCCTCCTTGATACCCACCACGGTGCGGCAGTCGGTTGCGAGACGCTGGACGGTTTCGACGGCGATCTCGACCCCGCAGCGACCTGGGATGGAATAGAGCAGGATGGGAAGACGCGTCGCGGAGGCCACTTCGCGGAAGTGCTGATAGAGTCCTTCCTGGGTGGGCTTGTTGTAATAGGGCGCCACCTGCAGGGAGCCGTCGGCGCCGAGCTTGGCCGCCTCGTGGGTCAGGTAGATCGCCTCCCGGGTCGAGTTGGCGCCCGTGCCCGCGATGACCTTCAACCGCCCGTCCGCAAACTTCACCGAAAGTTCGATGACCCGCAGGTGCTCGTCGTAGTCGAGCGTCGGCGACTCGCCGGTCGTGCCCACGGGCACGATGCCGTCGACGCCGCCCCGGACCTGCAGCTGGATCAGGCGCTTGAGACCCGCCTCGTCCAGCCTGCCTTCGCGGAATGGGGTGACGATCGCCGTATAAGTCCCTGTAAACATGGGGCGGGAAGCATGGAGAAACCCCGCCGGTCAGGAAACGGCAATTTTCACACGGCATCGACCGGCACCTGGGCCTGCTCCTTGCCCCGCCGTTCGTCGACCGTCATCAGGACCATCGCGCCCAGCAGGAAAAACACGCCCAGCGACAGGATGGCCGGGCGCTGGCTGCCGGTGGACTGCGAGAGAAACCCGAACAAGAGGGGCCCGACGAAGGCCAGCGCCTTGCCGGCAATGCCGAGGAATCCGAAGAACTCTGCGGCGTTGGCCTTGGGCGTGAACAGCGCCACCAGGCTGCGCGTCACGGACTGGCAGGAGCCCATGCCGATGCCGGCGACCGTGGCGACCAGGAAGAAGCTCTCCTTGGTGCGCGAGATATAGGCGAGTGTCGTGGCGGTGAGCCAGATGCCGAGCGAGATGAGGATCGTGCGCTTCTGTCCG
>CAZYJB010000379.1:0-5032 GCA_964647675.1 uncultured Verrucomicrobiota bacterium
CCGCTGCGGGGAAGCTCCGGCCTCGCCGCCTCGGTCGACCCCAAAATCCCTCGCCGTAGGACCTCTCCCACTTTTTTAACGGGCTGCTCCGTGGCCAGTCGCGCGGGTTGCTGTGGCTGCACCCGTGTGCTTGCATCGCGCCATGGACTTCATCGGCCACCGGCGCCGGGCAGCGGGCCTGCTTGCCACGGTACTTCTCGCCGTGCTCGCGCTGGGTTGCTCCGAGGCCGTGCGCAAGACCCAGCTGGTCGTGGGCATGGAACTCGCCTACCCGCCGTTCGAGATGCGCGACGACGCCGGCGAACCGGCAGGCGTCTCCGTGGATCTCGCGCGCGCCCTGGCGCAGCGGCTCGGGCGCGACCTCGTGATCGAGAACATCCCCTTCGACGGACTGATCCCGGCCCTCCAGACTGGCAGCATCGACCTCGTCATTTCGTCCCTCACCCACACGCCCGAGCGCGCCGAATCGATCGACTTCTCGGAGCCCTACCTGCAGACCGGCCTCTGCCTCCTGATCCATCGCGAATCGCCGGTCGCGTCGATCACCAACCTCGACGTGGCGGGCCGCACGGTGGCGGTGAAGAAGGGCACGACAGGCCACGCCTACGCCGCCGCCAACTTCAAACAGGCGCGGATGCTGGTGCTGGACGCCGAGGCGTCGGCGGTGCTCGAGGTGATCCAGGGGAAGGCCGACGCGTTCGTGTACGATCAAATGTCGGTCTTCAAACATTGGTCGCAAAACCGCGAGACCACCCGCGCGGCACTCGCGCCGTTTCAGGTGGAGCATTGGGCCATCGGGATCCGCCAGGGCAACGAGAGCCTGCGCCGGGACGTCGACAAGTTCCTGGCTTTGTTCCGGGCCGAGGGCGGGTTCGACGAGTTGGGACAACGCTGGCTGCGCGAGGCCAAGGAGGCCTTCGACGCGGCGGGCATCGAGTTCCTGTTCTAGCGCGCATCCCGTCCCGCCGCATGCCCAACGCCTCCCCCGCCGCGCGCGCACCGGGCGCCTGGGTGGTCACCTATCTCGTGCTGCTGGGAATCCTGGCGCTCGCGCTCAGCGCCGCCTTCCTTCAGTTGCAGCACCGCTGGAACTGGGCCGCGGTGTGGCGTTATCGCGCCCTCTTCGTCCAGGGCTGGCTCGCCACGATCGCGCTGGCCTCTTCGGCACTCGTGCTCAGCACGCTGCTCGGACTCGCCGCAGCGCTGGCCTCGCGAAGTCGCGTCCGATTCCTCCGCGCGCTCGTGCGCGTCTACGTAGAACTGATCCGCGGCACGCCTTTCCTCGTCCAGATCCTGGTCCTGTTCTATGTGGTTGCGCAGTCCGTGGGCCTGCATTCGCGGTTCGTCGTGGGCGTGGCGGCCCTCTCCCTCTTCGCCGGTGCCTACCTCGCCGAGATCATCCGCGCCGGGCTTGATTCGGTGGGCGAAACCCAGTGGGAAACCGCCCGCGCACTGGGACTCACCACGCGCCAGACCTACCGTTGGATCGTGTTCCCACAGGCGACCCGCCGCGTCCTGCCGCCCTTGACCGGCCAGTGGGTCTCCCTGATCAAGGACTCCTCGCTGCTGTCGGTCATCGGGCTCGGCGAGTTCGCGCTCAATGCGCAACAGGTGAACGCCGTGACCTACAGCACGCTGGAGAGCTACCTCGTGCTGGCGGCGGGTTATCTCGTGCTCACGCTGCCGCTCTCGCTGCTGGCGCGGCACCTCGAACAACGGTGGCGCCTCGACGGCTAATCCAAGGGCCCGCCGCCATGCGCCTTTCCCTCCGCGAACTCTCCCGGTCCTTCGGCGAACGGTCCGTCCTCGACCAGGTGTCGCTCGAACTCCCGGACCTCCGTGCACTGGTGCTCATCGGTCCTTCGGGCGGCGGGAAGTCCACGCTCCTGCGCATGGTCGCCGGGCTTCTTTCCCCCACGGCCGGCGAGGTGATCGTCGAGGGCGAGGCCGTGCCGTTCCACACCGGGGAAGCCCTCCGAAAGTACCGCAGCCGACTCGGCGTGGTTTTCCAGGCCCACAACCTCTTTCCACACCTCAACGCCGTCGAGAACGTGGCGCTCCCGCTCGAGCTGGTCCACGGCCTCGACCGCCACGAGTCGGTCGCTCGCGCCACGGAACTGCTCCGCCGCTTCCACCTCGAAGGCCACGCCCGACAGCGGCCGGGTGAGCTGTCGGGCGGTCAACAGCAGCGCGTGGCCATCGCGCGAGCGGTGGCGGCACGACCGCGGCTGCTCCTGCTTGACGAACCCACCTCCGCTCTCGACCCGGAGATGACCGCCGAGGTGCTGGACATGATCGCCGAACTGCGGTCCGAAGGACGCGATCTTGTGCTGGTCACGCACCAGATGGCCTTCGCGCGACGGGTCGCCGACCACATCGCCTTCGTCGGGCACGGGGGCATTCCGGCACATGGCCCGCCGGACACGATGCTGGCGGCCGAAACAGCGCCCCCCGCCGTGCGGGCGTTTCTGCGGCGCGTATTCGAGTACTGAGCCGACCGCTCAACCCGCCACGACGCCGGCGGGCAGCGGCATCTTGGCGAGCTGATGCGTGAGGTAGGGCAGTAGCTGTTTCTTCCGGGACACGATGCCCACCATCCGGTAGATGCCCGGCTCCACCTCGGGATAGTCAATGGACTCGCAGAATTCCGCGGCGCCCGCCACGAGCAGAAGCGACACCTGTTCCACCACGTCGGTCACCAGCAGCGCCGAGAAATAATACGCACGCTCGCGGCGGTACTCTTCGAGCGCCTGTTTCACGGCCGGTTTGCGATCCCGGAAATTCTCAAAGCCCAGCTCCTCAATCTGCGCCACCGAATACCGCACGCCGCCCTCCGCGTATTCCTTGCAGTCCGCGGTGATGGCCAGGGCCGGGGGCCGGGAGACGAGGATCGAGCCCGAGGCGAACAGTTTGTCGGTGAACTCCTTGGCGTTCACGCCGGCCACCGCCTCGAGGCGCGCCAGCACCTCGGCGTCGCGACGGGTGGTGGTGGGCGACGTGAGATTCAAGGTGTCGGCCACCAGACCGGAAAGCAGCACGCCCGCAATCGACGCCGGCATCTCGACGCCGTACCGGATGAAGCAATCCGCGACGATCGTGCTCGTCGAGCCGACCGGTTCGTTACGGAACAGGATCGGGTGCTGCGTGCGCAGCGCACCGATGCGGTGGTGGTCGATGATCTCGAGAATCTCCACCTCGTCCGCGCCCGCCACCGCTTGGGACAGCTCGTTGTGATCCACCAGGATCAGGCGCTTCTCCACCGGCTTCAGGAAGTCGGACTTGGTGAGAATCCCCACCACCCGCTCCTCGTCGTCCACCACCGGGAAGGCGGGAAACGCCGAACTGGTCGCCACGTCGCGCACGCGGCGCAGGTGCTCGTCCTGGTGAAACTGCAGAAAGTGTTCATCCTGCACATGCCGCACCGGCACCGCCGCGCGGCAGAGCATCGAGGTGGTGGCGGTGTCGTAGGGGGAGATGATCAGCGAGACCTCGTGACGGCGCGCCGCCTCGGCAACGTCCTCGGACACCGCCAGTCCGCCCGTCACCACCAGGGCGCGCACCCGCGCGTTCACCGCGAGTTCCTGCACATCGACGCGATCTCCCACCACCACGAGCAGCCGCTCGGGTGGATAGTTCTGGAGGCGCTCGGCGAAGGACGAACTGCGCATCGCGCCGATCATGAGGATGAAGTCGTCCTCCCGGTCGGGCTCGAAGCCGCAGATCATGCGTCCGCGCAGGGTGCGGGCCAGCGAGCGGATGGAGGCGATGACACGCCGCGAATCGAAGGCGCGTCCCACGGCCGGGAAGAAGAACTTGCTGGCCTTGAACACCGATACCAGCGCGCGGCAGCGCCGCTCCGCATCGAGGATGGGCAGCACGCGGATGTTCGCGTTGTCCATCATGGTGAGCGCCTCCGTCGCGGTGGCGTCCGGACCGACCGACAGCACGTTGCGCTCCATGACATCCTGGACGCGCGGCGAGACGTCAGCGACGAACCGCGGCGCGGGCACGCAGAACGTCTGGAGGATGAAATCGATGCGCTCGTTCGTGTCCCCGCACCGGCCCGCCACGGCCTCGGGCATGCCCGTCCGGCGCTTGAACTCCGCGTACCCGATCGCGGAGCAGATGGCGTCCGGGTCCGGATTCCGATGGCCAATGACGAGAACCTCCTTCATGCAACGCGCGTCACGCTATCGACTGACCCGCACCGTCGCAACCGTGGGCACGCAGGAATCGCTGCCGGACCGTTTCACAGGCGTCCGTTCAGTTGTAGAAGAAGGTGAACCGCACTTCGCGCGAATTGCTTCCGATCATGCGCGCCATGTCCGGCGGCCACTTCTCGAAGGGCGACGGATCGCGCACGGCGCGCACACACAAGGCCTCCAACAGCGCGTCCACGCTCGACTCGATCGGTTCCACGATGCGCACCGTGCCGTCCGAGTGCAGCCGGAATTTCACCACCACCTTGCCGGTGGCGCCTCCCGCATAGCGGCGCTCCTCGAGCAGCGCGAACCAGCGGTTCTGCACCGCCATGATCAGCGCCTCGTCGTAGGCGCCGAAGCCGGTGCCCTTCACGTCGAGGCTGCCCGGACCGCGCCGGGACACGCCGCCGTCCTGTTTCATCTGTTCCCCCGCCAGGAGGTTCTGGCGCAGCCTGGCCTCGGTGACGGTGCGCGGACGCGCGCGCGGCGGAGGGGTGGGATTGCCCGGGGGCGCGGTCACGGGGTTGGGTGCGGAGGGCTGGGCCTGGGGTTGAACCGTCGGCGCGGTCGGTGTCTCCACCTTCGGAACCACGGGCGCCGGCGGCGTCGGTCGCACCATGGCGAGTTCCCCCACGCCGGGCAGCCGCTGCGGCTCCGGCTGCGGCTCCACGAGCTTGGGCGCCGGAGGGGCCGCCACCGATTCGACCACCGGCGGCGCGCTGCGCAGGGGCTCGGGGGTCACTTCCCGACCCGCAGGCTCGGGCGGCGGGGGCGGGGTCGCGCGCGCGGTGGGCACCGGGGGTGCCGTCTCCGTGCGCACGGATTGCGTC
>CAZYJB010000380.1:0-5014 GCA_964647675.1 uncultured Verrucomicrobiota bacterium
GACCCGCGAGGCAGCGGCACCATGCACGTGATGTTCGAGTCCTTCCTCCAGGCGCATGGCTGGGAACGCGGCTGGCAGATGCTCACCCGGCTGGCTGGAAACACGCGCCGGTTCGACCGCCTCTCCTCCACCACGGCGAAGGACGCCGCGCTCGGCGAGACTGCCTACGCGCTGGCGATCGATTTCTACGCCTTCACCCAGATCGCAGCCGCCGGGCGCGAGAATCTCGCCTTCGTGCTGCCGCAGGACTTCGCTGCCATCAACCCCGACGGCATCGCGCTGCTGCGGGGAGCGCCCCATGCACCCGTGGCCTGCCGGTTCGTGGAGTTCGTGCTTTCCGACGCAGGTCAACAGCTCTGGATGCTGCCGCGCGGACATCCCCAGGGCCCCACGCGGCATTCGATCGAACGCATGCCCGTGCGTCCTGCCCTTTACGAACGCCATCGCGGCGAGAGCAACGTCGAGTTCTCGCCCTTCGAACTTACGTCGGGCTTCCGCTATGACGCGCGCCTCGCCCAACAACGGCGTGGAGTCGTTGCCACTCTCTCGGGTGCGCTGTTGGTCGATGTGCACGAGGACCTGAAGCGCGCATGGGCCCGCCTCCTGCGCGACGGCCTGACGGAGGCGCCGCTCTCCCGCCTGGGCAGCGTGCCCATCACCGAAGCCGAGGCGCAGGCACTGGCCACCGGCGGATGGAGGGACCCCACCGTGCGCAACGCACGCCGTTCGGAGTGGCAACGCTGGGCCCTCGCCAAATACCGTGCGCTCGCGCAGTCGCCTTCAGTCCAGGCAGACACCATCCCACACGCCGCCGCCGTGCCGTCCACGACCCCGCCATGACATGAGACTCCGCGTCCAGCAGGTCTCCAAAGCCTTCGGGACCACCCCCGTGCTGCGGGGGGTCACCCTGGACATCCAGCCGCACGAACTCTTCTTCCTGCTCGGCCCGTCCGGTTGCGGTAAGACGACGCTGCTGCGCCTCATCGCCGGGTTCTACCAGCCCGACACCGGAGAATTGCGTTTCGACGACCGCCTCATGAACGGCGTCGAACCGCACCGGCGCAACACGGGCATGGTCTTCCAGAACTACGCGCTGTGGCCGCACCTGTCGGTCGCCGAAAACGTCGCCTACGGACTCGACGTGCGCGGTGTGCCGGCGGCCGAGCGGCGCGACCGCGTGAGCGAAGCACTCCGCACGGTGCGCATGGAGACGCTGTCGGAACGCTCGCCCAACCAGCTCTCCGGCGGACAACAACAACGCGTCGCCCTGGCGCGCGCGCTGGTCATCCGCCCCGACGCCCTCCTGTTGGACGAACCGCTTTCCAACCTCGACGCCCGCCTGCGCCTCGAGATGCGCGACGAGATCAAGCGCATCCACGAGCAGACCCGGCTCACGACCGTGTACGTCACCCACGATCAAAAGGAGGCGCTTTCGATGGCCGACCGCGTGGCGGTCATGCGCGACGGGATCGTCGAACAGATCGGGACGCCGCGCGAACTCTACCGCCGTCCCGCCAGCCGGTTCGTGGCGGATTTCATCGGCGAAGCCAACTGGATCCAAGGCACGATCGTCGACGCGACGGCGACGGGTCCTGGTCCGGGTGCGGTGATCGAGACCTGCCACGGACGCGTGACCATTCCCCTGGAAGGCGGGCGCACCGCGGGGCGGACAGTCGAGGTCGGGTTCCGGCCGGAAGCCGTCCGATTGGCAGCCGCCGTCCCCGGCAGCGGCGCGCTGAGCCTGGCTGGCCGGGTCGAATCGGTCACCTACCTCGGAGAGGCCGAGCAGATCATCGTCCGACTGGCGGACGGGACGTTGATCCGCGCTTCGGAAGCGGATCCGGTGGACCTCCGGCGTCCCGGCGCCGAGGTCACCATGCACGTGCCGGCCGAGAGCCTCTTCGTGGTGCCGACGACGGAGTGAGGCGCCACCCTCCCTACCCGTAGCCGTGGCCGTCCAGACCACGCTCGCCTGCGTCGGCGACCCCTTTCGCGAAGGCCATTCGTGCGCCGCCTCGACGGCGGCGGCTGCGTCAGGTGGGGCGAGGCGCCCACCGACGCATCCTAGTTGCCGCCGATCGCATACAGCGTCTTCGCCGTGCGGATGAACAACTGCCCGTGCGCGAGCGCCACCGACGAACGCGTGTCCCGATCCCCTTCGTCGCCCAACATCGTCGAATGCAGAAGCTCGAACGCATCGCCTGTCCCCGCCACATACACCTCCCCGGCGTGGTTGATCAGGTAGATCTTTCCGTCGGCGGCCACGGGTGACGCCTCGATTTTTGCGCGCCCGGGGAACTCGCCCTTCCAAAGCACCTTTCCGGTCAGCGGCTCCACACACAGCAGAATCCGGCGGTCGCTGTTCACCACAAAGAACCGTCCCTTGTAAAACAGCGGAGTGGAGACGTCGGAGGACAGCTCGCGGTCCTCGCTCTTCCAGAGATAGCCGTCGTCCGCAAGCGTGCCTTGCGAGCCTGCCTTGAACGCGTAGACGGGCGAACCCTTCGGCGCGCAGGCGAGCACGGCACCGCCACCGCCCACCGGGGACGGCACGAGGCGCCAGTGCGGGATGCGTTCGGGATTCCACGTGGCCCAGCGCCAGAGCTCCTTGCCGTTGACCGGGTCGTGTCCCGTGATGCAATCCCCGCCGCTCACCAGCAGTTCCGTCCGCCCCGCGTGCGTGAAGGGCGTTGGCGTGTTGAAGGATTCGAGGGATTCCTCGCGCGCATTCGCCGGGCGCACGTGCCGCCAGAGATCGCGTCCGGTCTGCGGGTCCATCGCCAGAAGGTACGATTCGATGGGCCCATCGGTGCGGCCGCGGCCCTGGACGGGGACGTTCCGTTGCAGCACCTGCAGGTACATACGGCCATCGAAGAGGACCGGGCTGGTCGAGAAGGTCCAGCCGAAGGCGAAGGCGCCGTGGTCCTTCTGGATGTTGCGCCGCCAGACTTCCTTGCCCTCGACCGTGTAGGCGACGAGATCGCCCTGGCCGAAGAAGAACCAGACAAGCTTGCCATCCGTCACGGGTGAGGGCGACGCATAGGTGCTGCGGTCATCGCGGCGATCTCCTTCGGCCACCTCATGCCGCCACAGCTCCTTGCCGGAGCGACGATCGATTCCGATGGCCAGCAAACGCTTCGTGGCCGTGTCCACGCTGCTCACGAATACCCGGTCTCCATACACCACAGGCGTGGAGGCCGCCGGTCCGGGCATCGGAGCGGTCCACGCCACGCCCTCGGTCCGACTGAACTTCACCGGCAGCTTCTGTTCCGGCGCCGAGCCATCGAAGCGCGGGCCGCGCCATTGGGGCCAGTCCTGGGCAGGGACCCGGATTCCGACGAGGGCGGCGACCGCCGCCATCACGAGGAGCATGCGTTGGGAACTCATGGAACGCGGAGAAGATGGAGATGCCGCGTTGGCTGTCAAAAACGGAGTTCGAAAAGCGAGGTCGTGCGCCCGACTCCCGCGAAGCCGTCGCCGTCCAGGCGGCGTTCGACCGCGCCCGCAACTCCATTGCCCAAGGCCATTCAGCGCGAGCGACACGCTCGCGGCTACGTTCCTTGTAGCCGTCGCCGTCCAGGCGGCGCTCGACCGATCCGGCGACTCCATTGGCCGAGGCCATTCAACGCAGCCTTCCGGCCTCGGCGACGGAGAACGCCCTCGACGGACGGACCCGGCGAGCCACCCCGTTGCGGGATGAATCTCGGACGCCCTTTCAATGCTCCGCCGCGAAAGCCACCAGCGACACAAGGTTGTGCGTCACGTGCATCGCGATCGGGACCAGCAACGTTCCGGTAACCGCGCGGCCCACCCCCAGGAACACGCCGATCAGCCAGACCTGCGACAGATCCACCGCATCGTACTGCCCCACATGCATCAGGGTGAACACGAGTGAGGTCAGGAGAATCGTGCCAAACACCCCGAGCGACGAACGGCTCAATCCCGAGAAGAGGAATCCACGCAGCAGGACCTCCTCCGCCAGCGGTGCCGCCACTCCCACCGCCGTCCACAGCAGCGGCAGGTAGATCGCCGAGGTGTAGAGTTTGGTCACGAACTCGGGCGACTCGCGTTCGAACAGGGCGTTCACCACCGCGATCAGCACGCCTACCGCCAATTGCAGCCCGCACCATTTGGCCACCGTGCGCGCCGGCACCGGTGTCACCCCGAGATACTCCGAAATGCTCGGTCCCCGCCGCGCCCACGCCAGGATGCCGCAGCCCAGGATCATCACCGGACACGACACCACCATGGCGAGCGACAGGCTGAATCCGGTCAGCATGAATTCGCTGATGCGGGGTGCCGGGGTGCCGTGCATGGCCTGGACCACCGCCAGCGGGAGGATGGCCATGCCCTGAGCCGAGACGTACGCCGCGAACACCGCCATGCCCAGCACCACGGTGAGGTACGGCCCCCACGGCTCACGGCGCGCATCGATGGCCAGCCCGTTCCCGTTCACCGCGCGCCCCCGACTTCCCCGCGCAGGTCGTCCAACGAGATCTCCGCCACCCTGCCGCGCACGAGTGTCGCCGCGGCCAGTTTTTCCGCGGGGAACGTCTGCGCCACGGCGACACAACGCATGCGCGCCGCGAGTGCCGCCTGGATCCCATTCACGGCATCCTCAATGACCACGCATTCGGCGGGCTGAACCCCGAGCTTCGCCGCCGCGGCGAGGAAGAGGTCGGGCGCCGGCTTCTTGTGCACGGCGTCCTCGGCCGAGACCACCGTGTCCCACCAGTTGGGGGGAAGCCCGATCTTGCGCAGGTTCGCGTCGATCTTCACGCGGTCGGCGCTGGAGGCCACCGCCAGGCGCAGTCCCGCAGCCCGGATCTCTCGCGCCTTCTCCACCGCCCCGGGAAACGCATGCAGGCGCGCCGGCACCAGCGCGAGATAGATCTCGTAGGTGCGATGCTTCGCCGCGTCGATGTCGAGGGTCACCCCGTGCTTTTCCGCCACGCCTCCGAGATATCGGTTCTCGCCGGTGCCGACAAAAGGCAGGAAATCCTCCGGCGCCACC
>CAZYJB010000381.1:0-5011 GCA_964647675.1 uncultured Verrucomicrobiota bacterium
ATACGCCAGCGCGAAACCGACATGGGCCGCGAGATGGTGCGGATGCCCCGGATCGTGCTCGATCCCGCCCAGCCAGAGGATCCCGACGACGCCGACTCCTGCCTGGATCCAGCGCAGAACGGTCAGGCGCGTGAGTTCCTCGAGGGCTCTCCGCTGCCGGGCCAGCAACCAGCCGAGCCCGAAGAACCCCCCATAGATGAGGAGCGCGGGAACGTGCGGGCGCAGCGATTGGTCGGGGGTGTCCATCCCCCAGCCGCGCATGAACCACAGCGCCCCCGCGGTGGGAATCGTCAGCACGACGACGGACGCCGGCAAACGCGAGAGCCAGGCCACGAGCGCATCAGCCCGGGCGGTCACCGCCACACTCCAGGCCCCCGTCGCTCGCAGCCCGCCGCGCAACCCCAGCGTCAGCGCGGTGACCAGCACCAGGTAGTACAGAAACCAGAGGTGGGACCCCGTGAACAGACCGGCAGGTAGCGTTGAGAGCGACTGCACGCCTCCCCACAGGCCGGCCAGGATGTCGACCTCCCCGCGCAGGCTGGCCGAGCCCATGATCCAGCCGGATACCAGCAACGGGCGCAGCACGAACCATCCGATCACGAACGGCACGAGCAGGCGAACCATGCGCCTTCGCAGGAAGAGTCCGGCCCCATCACGGTCGAACGTTCCGTAACCCAGAAAGCCAGCGAGCAGGAAGAATGTCTCCATGCGAAACGAATGGCTCACCATTGTGAAGATGCCGACCAGCGGGCTGGTCGAAACGTCCTGGACCGCCCAGCCCATGAACACCGGCAGGAACGACAGGCCCGCGTGAAAGACGATCCCCAGCACGAGGACGAAGGCGCGGGTCGCGTCGAGATACTCGGGGCGGCCGGTCTCCAGGCCGGACTGTCGAGCCGCGGCCGCAGGAAGCGAAGAGGAGGTCATGGGAGTACGCGAAGTCGGGACCTCAGTAGAAACCGATCTCGTCGACCTCGTAGGCGAACGCATCCCGGGCCATGCCGAACGACACCAGGTTGACGCTCGTCAGCGACTTCAGATCGAGCGCAATCTGCGGTGACCAGGCACGTTTCAGGTCCTTGAAAGGAACCCGGACCTCCTGGAACTCCCCGCGCTTGCCGGTGATCGGAGTACTGGTGTGGTAATCGAAGTTGGTGATGCCGGCGCTGGCGATCTGGACGCAGAGGATGCCCTTGATGACCTTCACGCGCAGACGCACCCCTTCGCGGCCGGTCAGGTCCGATGGCTTTCCGCCGGCGGCGAGGAACGACACTTGGCTGATGAACGCGGGCACGCCGCGGCCCGGCACGAGTTCCCCTTACACCGACAACACGCCCCCGTCGAACCTCTGCGTCGCCTGCGACTGGCTGCCGAGCGACTTGTCGTCGACCAGGAGCCGTTCGATTCCCCGCCGGTTGGACTTCGGATCCGAATAGTCGTCGAGCAACAAGGGAGTCGCGGCCTGCGCCGCAGCCAGAGCCAGCGTTTGGAACAGGAATGCCGACAGCACGGCGGGTCGGAGGACGGTGAAGAATCGCATCGAGGTCATATTTGGTGAGGTGTCTTTCGGTTGGGATGACACCGGCTCCTGATCTTCCCGGTTCACCTGCTGCCTAGGTGCGCGGGGTTCGAGGGAGCCAACGTCGCCCGCTCACACGTGTCCGAATGCACGTTCGCGGTGACAACTTTTCTTCGACGTTGACGGAGCGCGGCCCGGTTGCAGCCTGCGGGCCCCCTCCCGGCGCTGGCGAACGCAATGCGGACCGAGAATTCTTGTCACCCCGTCCGGACTTCCGGGCACATGCCGGTGGCGGGATATGCACAACACCCACACGTTTTCATCGATCGAGCCGGTCACGGACGCGCAACTCGTGGCCGACAGCCTGGCGGGCGACCGTGAGGCCTTCGGCCGCATCGTCGCGCGCTACCAGCGGCTTCTCAGCTCCCTTGCTTACTCGGCAACCGGAAGCCTGAGCGAGAGCGAGGACCTGGCCCAGGAGGCGTTCGTCGACGCCTGGCGTCAGCTCGCCTCGTTGCGCGAACCCGACAAACTGCGTCCGTGGCTTTGCGCGATCCTGCGTCACAAGGTCGGCCGTCTGCGGCGTACGGACCGCAAGGAGCCCGTGCGACGGGCAGAGGGTCTCGAAAAGGCGGATGAAACGCCCTCCACCGACACGCCAGCGGAGCACCTCGCCATCGACAAGGAGGAGCAGGCGATCCTCTGGGGCGCCCTGGAGCAGGTGCCAGATCTTTATCGCGAACCACTCGTCCTCTATTACCGCGAGAATCGTTCGGTGGAACACGTGGCCGTCGCGCTCGACCTCACGGAGGACGCGGTGAAGCAACGGCTCGCCCGCGGGCGACGGATCCTGCAGGAACGCGTCCTGTCGTTCGTGGAAGGCGCCCTTTCCCGCAGCACGCCCGGACGCCTCTTCACCCTCGGCGTGCTGGCGGCCCTGCCGGAACTGGTCACACCGGCGAAGGCCGCCGGGGCCGCGGCGGTGGCCGTTCAGGGTGGCCTGGTCGCGAAGTCCACGGGGTTGGCGGCCCTGGCCGCCTCCCTCTCGGGCACGGTCTCCGCCGTGCTCACCCTGCGCACCAACCTCGACCAGGCACGAACGCCGCGGGAGCGCCGCGCAATCGTCAAGATCACCCTGTGGATCTTCTTCGGAGCCCTCGGTCTGCTCGGTGTCCTGTACCTCCTCCGTTCCGCCGCCCTTCGTGGCTGGGCCGATCCCTTACTCCTGGCCTGGTCGAGCCAGGCGCTCGTGCTGGCGTTCGTGGCGGGCTTCCCCGTCGTGATCGTTCGGATCATGCGCCACATGCGCCGCGTGCGCACCGAGGAGCGCCAACGGCATCCCGAACTGTTCCTCGATCCCCGGGACCATGTCGGTTCCTCCGAGGGCGAATATCGGAGCCGCTGGACGCTTTTCGGCGTGCCGCTGGTCCACGTCCGCTACGCGTCACCCGATGAAGGGCAACCCCCGGTCTTCGGGTGGCTGGCCGGCGGCGATCGCGCCTACGGTCTCCTGGTCGCTTGGGGCGGCCTGGCCGTCGCACCCGTCAGCGTGGGCGCCGTCTCCGTCGGCCTCCTTGCCGTCGGTTCCGTCAGTTTCGGAGCAATCTCTCTCGGGACGGCCGGCGTCGGGCTGCTCGCCGTCGGATGCATGTCCATCGGCGTCAAGGCTTATGCCTGGCTGTCCGCGCTCGGCTGGCAGACTGCCCAAGGCAGCGGGTTCTCCATCGCGCGCATCGCCGCCGAAGGCCCCATCGCCCTGGCGCAACACGCCAATGACGCGATCGCCCGCCAGTGGCTCGCGGACCCGAACGCCGAGCGGATCTGGACGTTGATCCTCATCGCCATTCCGATCCTCACGGTGATCCCCGTCGCGCTCTATGCGCGTACCGTGCGGCGACGACTGGGGCGAGTTCCCGCGCCTAATCCCGACAAAAGGTGAGCCATGTCCTCCGGCAGATGCACAGGTGGGCTCCGCAGACTGATCGGAAGGGCGGTCAGCGCCCGCCGAGGGCGAAAATGGCGACGAGGACGAGGGTTTCAGGATTCATGACGCGCCTTCTGTTGAAATCGAAAGGTGGTTCGTCCGGGCCGGGATGTGGCCTCCTCAGCATTCCAGCGCCTCACCGTGGCGACCCCTTCCCCCGTCAGTCGGTACAGATGCCGCGGCGGGCGACCCGGCGCCGGTTCCACCTCCCACGCGGTCTCCAGCAGTCCGCGATCAGCAAGCCGCATGAGGATGGGATACAGCGTGCCCGCCTTCAGCCCGAGCTCGAGGCAGAGATCATAGCCGTACCGCCAGTCGGCCGCCGCGCCAGCCCACGACCGCAACACGGCGACGGTCTGTTCCGAGGGTCTCCGGTCCCGCTTCACGATATAACTCTATATAGATAGGTTTTCATGTCAAGCGGATCACTCCCGGCTCCCAAGTCCTGCGGCGGCGGTACCGGATCGCGGCCGTCCGGACCCGCAAGCCCTGCACGAGAACGCCCCGGGAGGCCCGGAATGCTCCCCGAACCGCGTTCCGCCGATTCTCCCAAGTCCTTGCAGGCAACGCACTTCGACTCGCGGGCGGAAAGGAGGCGACGCGGGGTCGAGGTTGCGACTTGCCGCCCCGCCCCCGATTGCTCATGACAGTAGTGGCCGCGACCATTCACCCCGGGCAGGACCAACACGGCACACACCGGTCCCAAGGCCCGTCCCGTCAACGCCGCGGCCTTCCCCAAAAAAGGCACCGCCATGAACTCTGATCCATGCATCCACATCTCTCCCGCTGACGATCTCGACGCGGCGTTCCAGGCGTTCTGGGGTCGCCCCGCGACCTTCGTGCTCGGCCCCGGGCGCTACCAGACCCGGGGGGCCTGGGCACACCTGAATCACCAGGGTGCCCAGGCGACCCAGGGCGCCCGGATCGTGGGGGCGGGTTCCGAGCACACCACGATCTGCCTCGCTGACGATGCCACCTTCGATACTCCCGATCGACTGGACCTGTCGGTCCTCCGGCTCGGCGCAAACTGGGGAAACAACGGACGCCTGGTCGTCAGCGGAATCTCCATTGATGGACGGCAGTCCGCCTTCGCCGGCCGAGGGAAGGTCGTCACCAACGGCCTCAGGCTTTGGGGCAACCGCTGCCTCGTGGAGGACGTTCGCGTGACCGGCCTGCGCGGCAACTACGAGATCCAGCACGAGGCCTTCGGAATCAGCACCATCAACGAGGCGTCGGGACCCCACCCGGGACCGGATGGAGGAACGGTGATCCGCGATTGTTCGGTGGAGGACTGCGCGGAGGATGCCTACGTTTCCGCCTTCTCGGTCGGATACCGACCCCTGGGCCGCCCGATCCTGCAATCGTTGGTGGAGAGGTGCCGCGTGTCGGTGGGCAAGGGGAATTACTTCGCGTTCGGCGCCTGTTTCAGCACGACCTTCCGCGACTGCGTATCTTCGGGGACCCAATTCGGTTTCTACAACGACACGGACGGCGTCTCTTCCTGGCTC
>CAZYJB010000382.1:0-5009 GCA_964647675.1 uncultured Verrucomicrobiota bacterium
GGGGTCGGGGCCCCCCACACGATATTGAGCTGGCAGTCGCCGAACGCCAGCACGGTGCGGATGTAGCCACTGCCCTTGGCGCATTCGAGCACGCCGTCCTTGATCACCCACTTGGGCTCGCCGCCGTCCAGGCTCGCCCAGTTTTTCAGCGAGCTGCCGTCGAACAGCACCACCGCGTCGGAGGGAGCTTTGCCCGGTTGCACGCCCACGCCCGGCTGTCCCGGATCGACGACGCGCGGACGTGGGCGTTCCCAGTCGTGCTGACGCCAGTCGAAAACCGATGCGGCCTGAGCGGAAAGGCCGGCCGCGGCCAGCGCAACGAGTGGAAGTCTCTTGGCGAAGGATCGGAACGCAGAAGAGGGCTGGTGCATGGTGCCGAATGGTGGACGCCGCGAGCATGCCGCGGACAGGAGCGCGTGGCGAGATCTGCCTCGCGGTCGGATGCCCATGCGATCGCGAGGAGGGCGCGCGGCGGTGGCTGCGTCATTGCGAGCCGCCCGGGAATCGGGATTGCATCCGGTCATGCGGCGTTGGATGCGACGAATCGGGCTGGGGATGGCGGCGGGTGCGGCGTCGATCGTGGTCTTCCTGGCGACGGCGCTGGCTCCCGTTGATCGCCGTGAGGCCCGCGAGTTGCCATGCTACGGCGAAGGCCTGTCCTCGGTGACGCGGGCGGTGGGGGCCGTATCCTCCAAGGCGGCGGCCCCCCTCCTGAGGGTCGGCGCCGCGCGCGCGAACTTCACCCCCACCACGGGCGCCGCGGTGGATCATCCCGCGCGCGGGGAGTTCGTCGCGTTGCCCCTTGCCGGTTATGGCAACCGGCAGGGTCGGCCCGCGCAAGGAGTGGCGGATCCGTTGTGGGCCAAAGCGGTGGCGTTCGCGTCCGCGGCACAAACGGGCGTCGTGGTGGCCGCCGACGCGCTCATCATCCCGCGGGACGTGGCGGAGGATGCCGCGCGGCGCGTGCGCGAACGGTGCGGCCTGCCGCGCGAGGCGCTCTACTTCGGCGCCACCCACACGCATTGCGGGCCGGGGGGCTGGGGTGAAGGTCGGGTGGCCGAGGCGTTTGCGGGAGGATTTCGTCCCGGCGTGCGCGTCTGGATGGCCCAACAACTCGCCGAAGCCGCCTGTGCCGCGTTGTCGGATCTGCAACCCGCCGAGCTGGCGACCGCCTCCTTCTCGGCGACGAACTGGGTGCGAAACCGCCTCGTCGGCGAGCGGGGACGCATCGATCCAAGGTTCAGCCTGATCTCGGTGACCCGCACCGGTGCGCCGCCCGTGGTCGTGGGCGCGTATGCGGCACACGCCACGGTGTTGTCGGGATCGGAGATGCAGTTCAGCGGCGACTATCCGGGGGTCTGGCAGCGCGATGTCGAACGGCTGACCGGTGGCACGGCGATCTTTCTGGCTGGGGCGGTGGGCAGCCACGCACCGCGCGCTCCTGGAGGTGGGCGCGAGGGAGCCCAGGCGATGGGCCAGGCACTGGCCGCGCGCACGATCGACGCGATCGGTCAGGCGCGGCCGGTGGCGATGGCAGCCCTTGCCCTGGTCTCCGCCGACATCCCGCTGCCTCCCCTGCAACCGCGGCTCTCGGAGGATTGGAAGATCCGGCCATGGCTGGCGCGCCGGCTCCTGCCCGTGGGCGAGCGGACCTGGGTCCAGGCATTGCGCGTGGGTGACGCGGTATGGGTGTCAACGCCCTGTGATTTCAGCGGCGAACTGGCCCTGGATCTCGCCGCTCGCGGGCGGGATCGGGGCGTGGAAACGGTGGTGACGAGCTTCAATGGCGACTATGTCGGTTATGTCGTGCCGGCCGCCTACTACTCGCTGAACACCTACGAGACCCGTACCATGGCGTTCTTTGGGCCCCAGCTTCCCGGCTATCTCAGCGCGGTCATGGAGGCCCTGGTGGAGGGGGTGACGCCCGGAGCGCTGGCGGAAGCCTCGCAGCAACCGTGACCGCGGCTCGTGTGGAATGGAATCCGGCTCGCACCTTCGACCGCGCCGACCTGGCGGTGGTCCCCGGAGCTTTCCCTGGGGAGATGCGATTTCCGCTCCGTGCTCAGACCACGTTTCGAGCCGGCGGTGCCTTCACGAACGAGGTGGCACGCAGATAGATGGGTTCCAGCCGTCCGGGGTCCGCGACCACGACCGTTGCTCGCGCCGCCAGTTCCGCAAGAGCCACGGCGGACGGGATCAGGGTCTCCCCGCCCAGCGCGATGGCCGCCGCGTCGGGCCCCACGCAGTGCGGCGTCCTGTCCCTCAGGTGAACCAGGGCCTCTTCGCGGGTGGCGAGGCGGAGCGGCATGGTTTCGTGCGCCGCCTCCGGGCTTAACTCGTATCCAGCCAGGTAGAACTCGCCGCGCTGCGCGTCAATCACGACCACGAGGCGTCCGCGTCGGCCGGCGCGCCAGGCGGTGTGCGCGAGGACGTCGGGTGACGCGAGGCCAAGGACGGGCGTGCCACGCGCGAGGTGCCAGCCTTGGGCGATGGCCAGGGTACCGCGGATCCCCGTGTAGGACCCGGGGCCGAGGCAGACCGCGATGCGTGATACCGCGGTTCGATCCAGGCTGGCGCCGGTCAGCAACGATTCGATCGCTTGAAACCAGGGCGAGGCGCGTCCGCCCGGCAGCGTGGCGTGCCCGAGCACCTGAGGGCCTTCGGCCAGGGCAACTGTTCGTACCGGTGCGGCGCCGTCAATGAGCAGGGTCGTCATGATCGATGCGCCGAAGATCTCCCTCGAGGCAGGTGATGTGGACGTGCACGAGCCGCGCCGGCGACGAACCCGTCCAGCGTTCGTACCACTCGATGACGGCCACGCCGTCAACGGGGGAGAAGTGCTCGTCCAATCCGGCGGCGAGGATCTGCTCGGAAGTCTCAAGCCGGTAGAGGTCGAGGTGCGCGAAGGGCAGGCGCCCCTGGCGATACTCGTGCACCAGCCCGAACGAAGGCGACTGGATGCGTCCGGGAATCCCCAGACCGCGCGCGAATCCGCGCACCCAGCACGTCTTCCCCGCCCCGAGGTCACCGGTCAGTCCGATGACAAGGCCCGGTGTCGCGCGACGTCCGAATTCCTCCCCCATCCGCTCGGTCTCCCCGGGGCTATGCGAAATGCGTGTACCCATGCTGGGAGACGGGCCGGATGCCCTGCCGGTCCCGGATGCGCAGGCCAGGCTGATCCGTGACGCGCCCGATGCAGCTCAGGCGCACGCCTGGAAAGGTCTTCTTCCAGCCGTCCAGCAGGGGCACGGCATCGGCCGAGGCGACGGCGAACAGCAGTTCGAAATCCTCGCCGTCCGTCAGCGCGGCAATCAAGGGAGGCTTGGCACCGTCGCCGGCCTTCCCGCGCAGCCGTGCATCGCGGCTGACGGGGATCGCGTCCTGAAGGAGCTCCGCCCCTGTCTTGCTGGCTTCCAGAATGTGGCGCAGATCGGAAGCGAGGCCGTCGCTGAGGTCGATCATCGCGTGGACCTGAAAATGGTCGGCCACCCAGCGCGCCTCGCGCAGGCGCGGCGTGAAAGTCAGGTGACGTCCCGCAAGCGAACCGCCGAGATCGCCGCTGACAAACAAGGCGTCGCCGGGCCGCGCGCCATTGCGGCGCACCGCACGTTGCTTCGATACCGTGCCGACGGCCGCAATCGAGATCAGCCGCCGATCAGGATTGGTGGTCGTCTCACCCCCGGCGATGGCGACCTTCCACTGATCAGCGAGTTGCCGGATCCCGCGGTAGAGCCGCTCCACCCAGACGACGTCGAAGTCGCGTGGCAGCCCCAGCGTGATCAGGGCGGCCACCGGCTCCGCGGCAGCCGCGGCAAAGTCGCTCAAGACGCGTCCCAGCGCCTTGTGCCCGACCGCCTCGGGCGCGGCGTCCGACAGAAAATGAACGCCTTCCACCACCGCGTCGGTCTTGAAGACGGTCCACTTGTCCGGAATGCCCAGGTCGAGGAGCGCGCAGTCGTCCCCCGGTCCCGCCACCACGGCCGGATGCGGCGGAAGGTCCTGGGTAAGGCGCGCAATGAGTTCGAACTCTTTCATGGGGTTCCGGCAGCGGCATCCAGGGACATCAGTAACCAGACGAAATTCGTCAGGTTGAAGAGGGAGTGACTGAGCATGGTGGTGGTGAGGTCTCCCGTCCGTTCGTACAGCCACACCCAGAACAGTCCGAGCAACACGAGTGAGGCCAGCGCCGGAAGGCTCCCGTGGATGATGCCGAACAACCCCGCCACGCCGAGGCTGCCCGAGATGCGGAGTCCACGATCGCGCAGGAACGGCCAGAGCACGCCGCGGAAGACCAGTTCCTCGACGATCGGGGCCGAGATCACGGCAAACGTGAAGAGGAGCGCGCGCTCCCACAGCTGCTCCGCGTTGCGCACCGCTTCCACGGCCGCCTGGCTGCGTGAAGGCATGCCGAACTGCTCCAGCATCCAGGCGCTCCCCTGAAGAAGCGCCCAGGCCGCCAGCGTGGCCGGGATGGTCATCGCCACCGACGCCGCCCAGGCGCGCGGCCAACCGGGGGCGAACAGCCCGAAGGCCTCACGCCAGGTGGACTGATGTGAACGGACCAGAAAAGCCACCAGCGCCAGCGCGCAAAGATGCACGACTGCCGTTCCAGCGACCATCAGCCACGCCGGAGGGCTGACCGCGGACACCCCCGCGCCCCGGCGTGCCGCTTCGACCAGCAGCACGCTCGCCGCCACGGCCAGCGGAAGCAGGGCGAGGAATCGAAAAGTGGATTCGAGCGACCACGGTCGCGAAGGACGCACGGGCGCAGCCTACCGGGGGCCGTCCGCCACGCAAAGCCTGTTGCCCGGCGGCCCCTGCGCTTGGCGATCGGGGGACGGTTACGGCACGCTCGACGCATGGACGAATCCTGCGACGCCAAGCCACTCGTCGTGGCGGATCCGGGCAGGCCCACCCGCTGGAACCGCCGCTTTTTCTGGCTCTTCGCAGTCGTGCTCACCCTGCGGCTTTTCTATGCGCTGGTCTTCCCGCTCGATCTCGCGCCGGAC
>CAZYJB010000383.1:0-4999 GCA_964647675.1 uncultured Verrucomicrobiota bacterium
GGAGACGCGCAGCACTTGATGTGGTGCACGGAACGGGCGGATGGCGGACGTGGTATCGGCTTCACGGGCGGCCATTTCCACCGGAACTGGGCGAATGACGATTTCCGGAAGGTGGTCTTGAACGCGTTGCTCTGGATCGCAAAGCGCGAGGTGCCGGCGGGGGGCGTCGCCTCCACCGTGTCGGCCGAGGATTTGAAGCAGAACCTCGACACCAAGCCGACGCGCTGAGCGGGAAGGCGGGGCGAGGCGTCCCGGCCGAGCCGTCCCTTCCCAGTCATCACTGCTCGTTCTCCACTTCTGCGGTGCCACAGGGACGTGGCGCCCCACCTCGCTTTCACGAGGGTGGATCGCGAGCTCTGTCTCGCGATTCGGTGTCCGCACGGATGCCGACCGATCCCGGTCCGAATCACCCTTCCCGTCCCCTTCGAAACAACCGCGTTGCGGTTGCGGATCGAAATCAAACGACTCCTTCCCGGGGTAGGCCTTCGGCCAACCCCGGGCTTCGGATCGAATCCCTTCGGGATTCTTGGGGCGTTGCCCCAACTCGCCGGTCGGAGCCGGCGAGCCACCAGGCGTGCTGCGTGATTCTGGCTCCTCTTCCTGCCCCTATCTTCCCCACTCATCACTCATCACTCACCACTTCTCCCCCGGTGGGTCACGCGCCAGCGGGAAAACTTCCCAGTAATTCCTCCGGCGTCACGGTGGCGGTGCCCATCTTGCCCACCACCACGCCGGCCGCGTGATTCGAGAACACCGCGGCTTCGAGCGGCGACGCGCCCGCCGCGATGGCGAGCGTGAAGCTCGCTATCACCGTGTCGCCCGCACCGGAAACATCGAAGACCTCCTGGGCCACAGTCGGGATATGCACCGGTTCGTGACGGCGCTGGCACAGGAGCATGCCGTTGGATCCGAGCGTGATCAGCAGCAGCGCCGGCGAAAGGCCGCGGAGCAGCTTCCCCGCCACCTCGAGCAGCGGTCCGTCCTGCATCGGGTCGTCGGTCGCGCCGGGGTCCTCGCAGCCGGCGAGTTCGAAGGCCTCTTTGCGGTTTGGGGTCACCAGTGACAATCCGCCGAGGTCCAGCGTGTTCGAAGGCTTGGGATCCACGCTCAACCACACCGCGCGTTGCCGTGCCTCCTTTTTTAGCGATTCGAGCAGGTCCTGCGTCACCACTCCCTTCGCGTAATCACCGATCAACACCGCGTCGGCCTGCTTGAGCGCTTTCATGGCCAGGTCGGTCAAGCGCCGCGCGTCGCGCGGTTCAAGCGAACCACGGCGCTCGCGGTCGATGCGAACCACATGCTGATGGTGCGCGATGACACGGGTCTTGAGCCCCGTCGGCCGATCGCGCACCACCACCAGTCCAGCGCAATCCACGCCGTCGGCGCCCAGCCGTTCCCGCAACTGATCCGCGGCCAGGTCGCTTCCCACCACGCCGAAAAGTTCGGTGCGCGCACCGAGCGCGGTGAGATTCCGCGCCACGTTGGCCGCCCCGCCCGGCATGAGGTTCTCGCGCTGATACTCCACGATCGGCACCGGCGCCTCCGGCGAAATGCGCCGCACCGAACCCCAGATGAATTGGTCCAGCATCACATCGCCGAGGACCACCAGCCGCGCGCTGCCCGCGGCCCGCAGCAGTTCGCGCACGCGTTGAATGCTCAAGTTCGACATCGTCTCGTCCCTTTCACCGCCATGCCGGTCACGGTCACCTCTCACCCAAGAAACCCGGTCAACGGACTGGTCGCGCTCGCTTCGTGGCGCTGCGACGCCAGGCCAACCTCGAACGCGAGCCGCCCGGCTTCCACCCCGAGCGCGAACGCGCGCGCCATGGTGTTGGGATCCGCCGCCACCGCGATGGCGGTGTTCACGAGCACGGCGTCCGCGCCCAGTTCCATCGCTTCGGCCGCATGGCTCGGTGCGCCCAGTCCGGCGTCGACCACCACGGGGACGGTAGCCTGCTCGATGATGATGCGGATCTGATCGCGCGTAAGGACGCCGCGGTTGGTGCCGATGGGCGCGCCAAGCGGCATCACGGTCGCCGTGCCGACGTCCTGCAACCGCTTCGCGATGACGGGATCCGCGTTGATGTAAGGCAGCACCACGAAGCCCTCCTTCACCAGGATCTCCGCCGCCGCGAGCGTCTCCACGGGATCGGGCAGCAGATAGCGCGGGTCCGGATGAATCTCGAGCTTCACCCAGTTCGGCAGGCCGGCGGCGCGCGCGAGGCGTGCGAGGCGGACGGCTTCCTCGGCGTTCATCGCGCCGCTGGTGTTGGGGAGCAGGAGAAACCGCTTGGGATCGATGAACTCCAGGATGTTGGCGAAGGGATCCTTGCGCCCCGACAAGTCCGCGCGCCGCAGCGCCACGGTCACCATTTCGGCGCCGCTCGCTTCGAGCGCATCGCGCATCGCCTCCGGGGACGAAAACTTCCCCGTCCCGACGATCAGGCGGGAACGGAACTCACGACCGGCGATGACCAGCTTCGACGACATGCGGCCAGCATGCTAGGAAGCAGGAGGCCCCAAGTCGAATCCCATCCCGGCACGGTCGGAGGTCGAAACGACACAGCGGGCGCGGGTTCCGACCCAAGGCCGAACACACCGCGCCCGCTGTCGCACCGGGACTTGATCAGGGCTTCTGCAGCCGGAAGAACCGGGTGCCGGTCGGCGTCACGAGGACGACCTGCTGGTCGCCCTCCACCGCCGGCGCATCGGCAACCGCCTCCCAGGTTCCGCCCAGGGCCGCCGTCGCCTGCAACACGTAACCCTCCGCTGCGGAAGGCCACGCCAGCCGCACGCGGCCGTCCGCGGTCCGGCCGACCGCCACCCGCACGTCCGCCAACTTCGGCTTGCAGTCCTCCAACAAATTGCGGCCGGCGTTGGGTCCGCACGGGCGGATCACCGCGTAGCGCAAGCGTGTCACGAAGACCTTGCCGCTGCTCACGAAACGTGCGGCGGCCTGCGGCCCCTGGTTGACGCCGGTGAACTTCATGCCGTCGATCTCCCAGTACGCGTCGCGCCACGTCCCGGTGCCTTCGAGCACCACCGCCGAGGAGCCTGGCGTGAACGCCAGACCTTCCTGGCCCAGAATCTCTGATTGGTAGACCTCGGGACGCAGCGACGAGCCCACGAGCTCCTGATCGTCGAAGTAAGTGAGGCAGATCGCCAGTCGGGCGGGGTCCTGGGAACTCGGCCCGAGCGCCTCGCCGGTGATGGCGAAGTTAAGGTACTGATGCGCGAACCCGGGCGTGCCATCCTCGCGTGCGGGACGCACTGCCTGACGGCGGTCACCGGCCGGTCCGGCCTCGGCCACGATCATTTCCTGGTCGCCGCCGCTGCCGCCCACGTCGAGGCCGTTCTTGATGTCCTTGCCCAGGTCGAGCTCGGCGAAGCTGCCGTAGGCGTCCGTGCAGATCGCGGGATCCTGATGGCAATCCGCCAGAGGATCCTGGTTCGCGAGCGGATGGCTGCCGGTGCGAATCACCGCCAGCTTGAAGTTCGACACCGCCACCGAGCCGTTCTCCGAGATGAATCGAGGTCCGGCGGTGCGGGTGCCCGCGTTCACACCCTTGAGGTTCACCGAAGGCACAAACCACGAGCGGCGGATCCAGTTCCCGGTGCCCAGCATCAGGTGGCGTTTGGTGTCCGGCACCGCCGCGATGCCATTCAACTCGTCGGTCGCGTAGGCCTCCGGACCGAACCGCACCTCGAGCCCCGCGAAGGCCGGGTCGTCGTAGAACTCGACGCACACCTTCACCGTGCGCGGATCGTTGCACGCCTTGCCGAGGTACTGGTCCGTGATGCCAAAGTTGAGGAAGCTGCCGAGCGGACGCACCGCGCGACGGCGGTCGGTTGCGGGACCGATGTTGTTCTCGAAAACCACGGTCTGATCGCCGTCATTCAACACCTCGACGTGGGACGAGGTGTTTGAGTTCACATCGAGACTGACGAGATTGGTGGCTGGCTCGGGATCGCACGAGGCATCCGCCGGAAAGAACTGGTTGATATCCTCCGGCGTCCCGAAGGCGCCTTCGGGTCCGAACGCCACCGCACGCACGATCAGGTTGCGCACGCCTTCGAAGCGAATCGTGCCGCCATTCACGCCGCCCGCGCCGGAGGCGCCCTGCGCGTTTGCCGGGATGGATCCGACATGCCGCGTTCCATCGCTGCGCAGACCGTTGGGAATGCGGAAGAGGATCCAGTTCCACTTGCGGTTGCGCGCCTCGACCGCCACCTGGCCACCGACGGGAAATACGATCTCCGGGAGCACGCCGGTGAGAAAATTGAAGTTGCGCGGCTCGCCGGCGTTGTTGAAGAGCGCACCGTCTCCGTAGGCCTGAACGAGAATGTCGATGAACTCCACCTCGGCCCACGCCGTGAACTCGCTGTCCGCAACGTTCAGATAATTCCCCGTCACCTTCTTGGCAGCAAAGCCGCCGATGGTGACGTCCTCGGTCACCTGATCGCCTCCCGTAAGCACAGTCAGCGTGGGCACCCAGGCGTCGCCGGGCGGCGTGAGCGACCCCTCGCCCGCGACGAAGTAGTGCACCGGCTTGGTCGCATCACGCGTTGTAGGCCAATTGTCAGGTGGATACGGACCCGCCGCCCGGGCGGAAACCATTCCGAGCGCGCCGAGCATCAAAGCGATGCCCATGGAGACAATGCGTCGTGTTTTCATAGACCTCTAGGGAACGCAGGAGTCTTGCCGTGACCCGCGCGGAGGTGGCCACCAAAATCCTCGTGACAGACCCGATTTCTCGCGCGATGGGAGGACATGCCGCAGGTTCCTGCGATCGTCCAGCGCAAGATTCTCACGGTTGCGACCAGGATTCACCGAGTCCTGCCAATCCTCCCGCTGGCCGCACTGCTGCACTCCTTCGGAATCCCCGCCGCCATCGCCACCGACGACACCAACCTCGTCGTCTTTCATCCGCCGATCGGACCCCATATCGGCCTCGCCGCGTCCGACTTTCAAGGCGTGCCCACCTCCTCGCGCACCGAC
>CAZYJB010000384.1:0-592 GCA_964647675.1 uncultured Verrucomicrobiota bacterium
CGTTCCCGCCCGGCGTGGTGATCAGGCGGCTGACCGTACCCACGCCGACCGAGGCTGCGGCGTAGTAATTGGTGACGACCGGGCTGATGCTATCGGGGTGATTGATCAGGGTATTCGTATAAACCGAATTGCCGGCGGTTCCCGACGTCCAGTCCGGCGGCTCGGCAAACGCAAAGTCGATCACTGACGGCCGCTGCAGGATGGGTGAAAAAAGATTGGTGCGCAGGAAGGCGTTGGTGACCCAGGCGTGCGTATCGATGATGTAGATCCGGTTCGTAATCGGGAGGCCGGTGACGGAATCGATGTCAGGCAGGGAATAGCGAACCAGCGCCGTTTGTGCGCCCTCGAATCCAACGACCGGGTTCCGGCTGGGCGACGGTGCGGCGAAGCGAACTTCGACGCCGGCTCCCGGGGGATAGTTTGTGGGAGTATAAACCACCTGCACGACCCAGTTGGTTTCCGAGAGTGCGTTGGTATTGGCAAAACCAACGTAACCCGCAGCGTCAAGGAACCCCGCATTGGGGATGGAGACCACGTTCGTGAACGCGGAGGGGAAAGCGACCTCATGTCCGCCGGAATTGGGGATGACCAC
>CAZYJB010000384.1:602-1521 GCA_964647675.1 uncultured Verrucomicrobiota bacterium
GGGTCCATCCGCCCGTTGATGCCTACTCCCCAATAGACCTCGTTGATGCCACCAGGGTTCAAATACTCAGTGTCACCGATCCAGGAGGTGAATGGACTGCCAAGGTCCGAGAGCACACTGATCCCTGCCACCAGGCCAGAGCGTTCAAGTCGCACATCATCTCCTTCAATGGTCATGCGGCCCAAGGGCCCGACCCGAAGGACACCAGCATTGACAAGTTCGTCCGCGGAGATGTCGATGTACGAACCCACGATGGCGCCCAGCTGGAGCAGAACCTCCAACTGGCCTGCATTGAGGAAACCCTCATTCGCGGTGATGTCACCGCGATTGAAAAAGGAGGTCGCCGGACTCCTGACACCCCGCGCATCGGTATTGTCGAATCGGAACCCCGAGGAACCGCTCATCGTGCCACGGTTGGTGAAGTACCGGGTGTTCTGGAAGTCGTAGGGAAGGGTTGTGTTGACAATGAAGACGCCCTGATTGATGAACTCCACCGCGTCGATCTGGGGAGGATTCTCCCGATCGACCGTACCGAAGTTTTCGTAGCGCGGCGACGTCGCTCCGAGGCTCGCGCAAGCCGATCCCAAGAGTGCGAGAATGACACCGGAAAGCCGCTTCATAATGGCCATTGTGAAGATGGGAATGACAGACCGTCAGCGACCGAGCACCTGCCGTTCGAGCTCCTGAATGCTCAAGTGGGACGGATACAGCACCGGCGCGTTGGTGGAGCCGTCAAAACTGCCGAGGCTTACGAGGTAGCCGGCGGTATCTTCGCCGAGCAACGGGAATGTGTTTACAAACCGAGGGCCGATCTTCCCCAAGGTGATGGCGACGCCGGGTGGGAGTACGCCAGGACCATTCAGATCCGATCCGCCAGTCGGGGGCGGCGCCTGCTGCCAATCAGGAATAGTCCGCGCGT
>CAZYJB010000384.1:1531-4994 GCA_964647675.1 uncultured Verrucomicrobiota bacterium
AGCGGCGGTGAAGACCATGTCCGGTTGCAGCACCGGGCGCCGTACCGTCTGTGACACCAGCCGCCCGTTCGAAACGACTGGCGAAGTATAGACATTGGTGAAGGCGTCGAAGGCTGCACCGAGCGTGGAATCGTAGTTCACCCGCACGAAGCGCACGCGGTTGACGCCTGGCCGCAGCCCGATCGCAGTTGTCGTACCTGTTCCGGGATCGGTACCCGGGTCGGTGACGACATTGGTGGAGGGCGGCGTAACTGGTGTCCAAGCCCCATCAGTGCTGCCACCGCCGGTATTTCCTCCACCGCTTACTACCCCGCCCCCCAGACCCACGGTGGAGCCCGGCGGGATGTCTTCGTTATTGTAGTTGCTGGCGCGGTAAAGGTAGCGCAATGCGCCGACATCATCGCGGGTCAAGCCCGTGTAAAAACCCCCCAGAGGAAGGGTATACATGGCGCTCGAGATGCTGGTGTGCGAGATCGCCGTCGGATCGACCGGGTACTCCAAAGCGTGGGAGTAATCCTGGGCGGGAGGGCACGAGACCTCGATGTAATATGTGTAGAGGATGTCGTTGACGTAGCTGCTGGGGAACCACGTCGTCGGGTCGAAGTTTCGTTTGATGACCCGATGCGTATAGCTGGGGCACTGATCCCCGACCAGGATTCGGTTCCGGATGGTCCATACCCATCGCTCGGCATGGTGAACTCCCAATTCCTCGAGAATTGCTGCCATCGCCATCGACTTGATGTCGAGAAGGTTCAATGCCGATGCGCGATGGTTGGCTCGCATCGTGGAGTTCGGATACTCGCGCAGATCGGCACTCATTTCCGAGTAATTCGGAAGCTCGTTGAAGTAGGCGATAGCCTTTTCTATCTCCTCCACACCTCGTTGTCCAAAGTAGTCGAGGAAGGCGTAGTCGAACGCGTAGAAGATCGTAGGAACGTTCCATCGGTACTCTTCACCGAGGTTCTGAGGACCTCCGAGATCAGCCCCGTAAATCGTGGGATCGGGGTTGTAATACAGATCCGCCGTCATCCAGGTCTCGAAAGGACCGAGCAGAGCAAACGCCCGCGCCGAGACTGCCGAACCGGCAGCAATCGAGGCGGCGAGAAGAATCCTGAGCATGGAACGCAACATAGGAGGGAGAGGAAAGTTAGCGGATGCGTTTCACCCGGTAGTAACGGAGCGCGCCGGTTTTCTCCACGGGTGCCTGATCCGAGCTGGAGCGTGCGAACCGAGGACTGCCCACCGACCTCCAGGACTTGAGATCGGCGGATTCCTCGATCTGGTAGACCAAGCCGGGCACCGTGTTCCACTTCAAGACCGTGCCCTGCGAGGAATGACTGACCTGAGATCGGAGAAGGGAACTGGCCTTCGAAGGATCGGTGCCGGCAAGGAACTCGTCGCGATTCTTCATCCCGTCCTGATCGCTATCGTCGTTCGGGGCGGGCCATGCGTCCGTGTTGACTCCCCAATACCTCGCCTGCCAGTCGTCCGGCAGACCGTCGAAATTCTCGTCAGCGCCCCACGTGGTGGCTTCCACCGACTGAGACACCGGTGACACGGCTCCGCCGGGAAGCCGGAAAGCGAGGCGGAAGCTGTGGGTGGAACCGGGCTGGAAGGCTGCGGAGGAGTTCCAGTAGAAATCCTGGGTCACATTCGGCGTGGACGAACCGTCGACATAGACCAAGTACTCGAGATTGTCGTAGCCGCCGACCGGTGGCCATGCCAGCGCGATCCGGTTGGCATTGAGCGCGGATGCCACCGGCTGTGGCGCCGGAGGCAGGGTCATGGAGTATCGTTGCCCGTAGATTTCGAAATCGTTCGGGGATCCGGCAAACGTGCTCCAGAAGGCAAGGAAGCCATCGTTGGCGCGCGCGACGATACGCGGGTACAGCTGCCGACTGGCCGTGGTGGTATTCACCCGGAACTCTCCGCCCACCTTCGCCCCCGCCGACAGGTATTGTCCGTAAACCCCTTCCCGACTGCCGTCCTGTCCGAAGCTTGTCCAGACGACCGCCACACTTCCTCCGGCGCTGGCGACGCTGGGTGCAAACTGGTCGCCGAACCAGTGACTGTTGACCACGATGGGTGCGCTCGTCGCTGAACCCGCGCTACCGAAGAACCGCGCCATGACCTCGGTGGCTGTCTCGCGGGATTCCCGACTACGCTGCGCCCAAGCCACCGCGAAGCCATCTCCCGAGGCAGTGACCGAAGGACTGGAGGCCAGGATCTTCGGATCGGAGATGAGGAACTCGTCGCCGGCCGGTTCCCCGGATTCGGTCAGAAACCTGCCATACACATCCACTCCCTGAACGTCGTCGGTGGTCTGCCCGTCCTGGGTGTTAATCGTGCCTCGTTCGGAAACCCACACGACCACCAGCTTGCCGGATGCCAGCCGTGTCAACGCAGGGTTGCGTTGGTTGAAGCGCACATACTGGTTGAGCTGGAATTCGCCGCCCAGCTTCTCGCCCGTGGCAGTCAGGCGCTGGCCGAAAATGCCCTGCAAGTTGCGGTAGCCTCCCGCCGCTTCTTCGCTCCCGCTGTCGTCCTGCCCATAGCTCGCCCAGATGACCAAGGCCCCTCCACCTGCGACCGGTGCGGCCGCCGCATCCCCCTTGGGAGTGCCGCGATGCGTATTGACGATGAAGTCAGTGTCGGAGGTAAACGTACCGTCGGCTTTCAACAGGCGTCCACGGATCGTATCCCCGCTCTGCCAGACCAGGAGGGTACTGCCGTTGTCGAGCAGCGCGACGTCCGGCTTCTCCTGATCCCCGGCGGCGGTGGTGTTGACTCGGAACGGTTCCAGATCGGCATTGAGTCCCGCATCGACCTGCACTGCGGAGATGCCGAAGCCGTCGCCATCGGTGACGTTGTCCTGCCAGACGAGATAACCGCCCTTGGCACCGAGCGCGGCGCGGGGGTGAACCTGGTCGCCGCGAAGCGGCCGGGTCAGTCGGTATTCCCCTCCCTGGGTGTCCAGTCCCTGAGAAGGGCTGGAGGCACCCTGGGTCGGGAATACCATGCCGGAGGCGGCTGCGCAGACCAGGAGACAGCGAACTTTCATGCCGTGTTGAGGGTCAAGCTGAGTGAGACTCGCACAGGAGTGTTGGGTGCACAACGTGAGGGCACCGACTCACTGCACTTTCGTCGCCTTGTCAGGCAGCACCGTCGGATCGAACGGCAGGTTCTCCGGCGTGTGCACCGGGTTGCCCGCGGGGTCGATGATGGTCGGCGTGATGAAGATCATCAGGTTGCGCTTGGTCGCGGAGGTCGACTCCGTGCGGAACAGGCGGCCGATCCAGGGGATGTCGCCCAGGAAAGGCACCTTGTCGCGCTGCTTGCGGATGTCTTCGGAAATGAGGCCGCCGAGAACCACCGTCTGGCCATCCCAGACGATCGCGGAGGTGACCACCTGGCGAACGCGCAGGCGCGGCAGCGGGAGCTGCGCGGTGAGGGGAAGCCCGAT
>CAZYJB010000385.1:0-4993 GCA_964647675.1 uncultured Verrucomicrobiota bacterium
CAGGGGTCTCGCGCCCCTCGGCATGATCGCGCTCGCCGCGCTCGCCGGATTGCTGCCCGCCTGGAAAGCCTACCGCACCCCGGTGGCCGAGAATCTGGTTCCCCAATCCTGACCAGCCATGAGCGCGCCCGATCCAACGTCCGCCTCCCTGTTCGGCTCGGGCACCCCCGCCGCGCTCGGTCCCGACTCGCGCAGGGGCGTGCCGGACGAGGGCGCCGCCGTGCGCGCCGCGAACGACGCCTGCGCCGCGGCGAAGGTCTCCGGTCCGCGCGCCGAGTGCTTTCGCGCGCTCGTGCTGCTCTGGAACGATCACCACGAGTCCGCGCATGCGCTGGTGCAGGACCTGCCCGGCGCCGATGCTGCGTTCGTGCACGGCATCATCCACCGGCGCGAACCGGACTTCTCGAACGCGCAGTACTGGTTCCACCGCGTCGGACGCCACGCGGCGTTCTCCGCCGTCGCCGCCGGTGCGGGACGCGTTCTCGCGAGCGAGGCGGCGCTGCTCGAGCGCCTCACCTCCGGCGGACGCTGGAACGCGATGGCCTTCATCGATGAGGTCTCACGCGCCTCCCGCGGACACGACGAAGAGCACGCCCAACTTCTGCGGGAAGTGCAACGAGCCGAGTTCATGGCGCTGGGGACTCACCTGCTGGGGGCGTGACGCCAGTCCCGCGAGCTCGTGAACAGTTACCTCGCCCTCCTCAACTCGGTGCTCCCCGTGTTGGGCGTGGTCGCGTGCGGCTACGCCATCCGGCGCTGGAACTGGCTGACGGAGGAGGCGGACGCGAGCCTCATGCGGGTGGTCACGCATCTGCTGACGCCCTGCCTGATCGTCGACACCATCCTCGGCAATCCTGCCATGGCGCGCCTCGGCAACGTGCTCGCCGCACCCGTGCTCGGTTTCGTCACCACGGCGGCCGGCATCCTGGTCGGGTGGTGGCTGCGCCGCGGCGTGGGACGCGGCATCGAGTCGAAGACTGAGCGCACTTTCGCACTCTCGGTGGGCATCTGTAACTACGGCTACATCCCGCTGCCGCTGGCGCAGACGTTGTTCACGCAGGCGACGGTGGGCGTGCTGTTCGTGCAGAACATCGGCGTGGAGTTGGCCATGTGGCTGGTGGGACTCGCGGTGCTCAGCGGGCGTCCGTGGCGCGAGGGCTGGCGTCAGCTCGCCAACCCGCCCGTCTTCGCGATCCTCGGCGCCCTGGTGCTCAACCTCGTCATCGACCGTTCCGTCATTCCGGTCGCCGTCCTGCAGGGCGTCCACCTGCTCGGACAATGCGCCATTCCCCTCGGACTCATCCTCATCGGCGCCGTGGTGGCCGATCTGCTGCCGGAATTGCGCGAACACCGCGGCTGGCGGGTGGTGGCGTTCGCCTGCCTGCTGCGTCTCGGACTGTTGCCCTTGGTCATCCTCGGACTCGCCTGGGCGCTGCCGGTTTCTGATGAGGTCAAGCAGGTGCTTGTGTTACACGCCGCGATGCCTGCGGCGGTGTTCCCCATTGTCATGGCGCGACATTTCGGCGGCGACGCGGGCACCGCGTTGCGCGTGGTGCTCGGCACCTCCCTGGCCAGCGTGGCGACCATGCCCATCTGGCTGAAAGCCGGCATGCACCTCCTCGGCCTTGGCGCGCGCACGGCATTCTGAGTGTGGACGGACTTCCTTGATGACATCTCTGTTTCCGTCACAAGCGCACGGTTGTCGCCTCCGCCCTCGGACCCTCTCGACCCGAGTCTCCGTGGCGCTCAGCCATCGCGCTCCACACTGGCTCCAGAAGCTTCTCGGGGGCTGCTTAGACCTCCTCTTGCGCCTTCAGGTATCTATCTTCGATGGCTGAACCGGTTGCCCGCGCCCTCGGGTCCGCCCAGGGCGCCCTCGTCTGCCCTGTCACTCGTTGAACTCGCGCGGGTAGGGTAACACCCCATCGCCAGGATCGGGCGCACCCGGTACAAGTCCACGAAGTCAGAAGCGACTCCGTGACTGTAGGCATCCATGCATACGGGAGGGAACGGTTGGAGAATCGGCAAGGTCGAGGATCTTGGTGCGCTCCGCGACACCCGCCCGCATGCGATACCGGAGGGACTCGTGCTCGCCGGGGAGATTCATTCCCCCAGCGACTTGGATCGCCTCGGTCTCTCGGGGGTCGAACGCGCTTACGCCGACTTTCGGTCTGAATCTTTTCCCGATGATCAGTTGTGAGTCTGCCTTTGATTTACGCCAGGGAGGCAGTCCCATGGGATCATTTGGGGTGGGAGGTGCGCGCCGCAGTCCTCTGGGTTGCGGCGAGTTGCTCCCCTCTCTCGATGGGTCGAGGTGGAACACCCTCCCGCGGCACCGACCAAACGGTGCAGATCGGCCTTCGACGGATGCCAGGGAGAGGCAGGGGGTGTGGGGATAGGTCAGAGCAATCAAGCTAACCGCTCAAAAGGCACATGAAGGTAACGATTCACTTGGGCGTGACCGGGAAGACAGTCGGAGACGCCTCGGAGTTTGATCTGCTTCGGTACGCACACGCACGGCGCTTGGTGGATCGCCACGCACGTGCTTCGGATGTGCTCACGGAAGAGGATCTCAAACGGTTAGGGCTCTCAGGATCGGAGAGGATCTTCGCGCGGTTCTGGCCTCAGTATCCTGAAAGGTGTCAGGAGTCTCGTTGAGGGTGGGCGTCTCCGTCTCTGATTCGATTGGCTCTGCAGGGCATCTCCTTCTTGTGGATCGATGCAAGCAGGGACGCCCATCCCGGGTCTTTCATTGCTGGGGTCCCTCAGCAAGGATGGTTGCTGGCTTCTGGGGGGGCTCGGGCGCCGGTTCCTCATGGCGCGAGCAATGGTCGCAGCAGTAAATCTGCCCTTCGCGCTCGACGCCATGACCGATCACCTTGCATTCACAATGGGCGCAGGCGGGTGCAAGCAGTTGAATGGCACATTCAAAGCAATCAAAGAAATGCGATTGCCCGTCTTTGATGACCTCCAAGCAGTGGTCGTAGTCGTTTCCGCATGTTTCACATTGTGCCATGGCTGTGTTCTCCAATCTCAGCTTAGCGGGAATCGTGCCCGGCGAACAAATGGGGCCCCATGACCAACGTTCCGCCGCGCAACTCAAGATAGGTGTGACAACCTGCAATGCCGCTGCCGTGCAGGGAGCCATGCGGGTTGCAGACTGCCCGGTGAAGACGCCGGGAAGGAGGCGAGTCATCCGGAACCCCTCCCTGGCTCGCCTTCGCAGCAGCGGCCTGCGCACGCTTGCTGCGAGATTTCAAGACTCACCCGCGCGCCACCCGGAGGGTCGGGTGTTCTTATCCCTCTTTATGCTGCTGCCGAAGGAAAGGGGCTTGTGCATCACGGCATACGGCATGAGCTTTGAGTGTGGATGCGCCTCTATCTGGATGGGATCGCGACAACGTTGCCCACTCCCTCACCATCGACCCCAAATGCCACCATTGCGGCTTTGAGGGGCTGGAGAAGGCCCACCTGGTAAGACACCAGGAACTCCGGGACTTCGATCCGAACACGCATACCGTATCCAACGCTCCACCGAAGGACGAGATCCTCGTCCGTTGCCCGAAATGCCGGGCGGAAAAGCCTGTCGGGGTCATGCTACAGGACGGGATGACGTAATTCCGATCACGCGGAGGGCCTATGGTGATGGTGCGGCGCCATCTGTGCATAGACTCGCTCTGCGCCCGTGAGGCTGAGCCTCTCGAGGTCGGCGAAAGCCAGAATCTCTCCGGCGAGGACGAAGCCATCAGCCGACGCAGTTTGGCACGAGTATCGGAACGTATCGAACTTCGGCACGTCTCCGATCTTTCTCCCGTCAGTCCCCCAATGGATGGAAACAACCATGAGCAAACCTCTTTCTCTTCTTCAACCGGTTGCGGTGGGCGCACGGGGCCCGCGATGCGGGGAATTCCCATGCATCGGCGATCCGCGACCCGTCTCCTGCCCCCGGCGATGAGTATTCTCGTGCTGCGGATGCAGGCTGCGACCTTGAGCGCGAAAGGCGTTCCTTTGGTATGGGGTGTTACCCTGCTTTTCCGCTCGGACCTCCCCAGAGCTCTTCTCCTTGAGGGACGAAGGGTCGGAGGTCGGAGGGTCGGAAAGGCGGAAGGGGAAAGCCGGGATGGGGACGGTTGCCGCGAGGGGTGGCACGGTTGCGCGATCCCAGCCCCGACGGGGTAACCGGGGTGAACGGCGGTCGCGAAGCCTCGGGACAGTCGGCGCCACGACGGACGGAGGCCTGAAGGGCCGAGAGGGCCTGCCTTACGGTGGAGAAGGGGACGGGGCAGTGGGCAACTCTCTGCACTTTGGCGGCTTGATTCTGCGCCGGCCTGCGCTAGCCATGGAGCCGCATGTTTCTCAGAACGAATGTTGTCCTGGGCGTTACGCTGGTCGCGACCGCATGGGTCACCCCCAGCCTGGCTCAGCCTGCGAACCGCGCCGGGGTGCAGCCCGGGGGCGCGGCGGGCAGCCGTTACTACACCGAACTCTCTCACGTGTTCGATTCCTCGGTGTCGTTGGACGGCTCCGAATTGGGCGACGTGTCCACCACGGCGGCCCAAGTTGCGTATCAGGTGTCCCTACCCGGTACGGAGCGTTACTCGTGGATCGTGGGCATGGAGTTGCGAAGGACCTGGTTCGAGGCGCCCGACGCAGCACCGATTCCGGACGCGCTCTACGAGACTTCGTTGCGACTGGGGAACTCATGGCAATTCGCCGATCTTTGGCGCCTGCAAACGCTCCTGAGCCCGGGCCTGTACAGCGACTTGAAGGACGTGGACGGGGGTGATTTCAACGTCCCACTGCTGGCGCTGGCGTTTTGGTCCGTGCGCGAGAATCTCGATCTGATCGGCGGCCTCAGTCTCAACCTGCGTCAGGATGTGCCGGTGATCCCGGCATTGGGTGCACGCTGGGCCTTTGCGGAACACTGGACGCTGCTGGCCGTCTACCCTTCGCCGCGCGTGGAGTATGCTGCGAGCGAATCAGCCACCGTGTT
>CAZYJB010000386.1:0-4978 GCA_964647675.1 uncultured Verrucomicrobiota bacterium
CAGCGCGACGGGCCGGCCGCCGCCCTTCGCACACTCGCCGCCCCACCCCGCCTCATTCCGCCCCGCCTCGACAACGTTCCCGTCATGGCCACGGGCGCGCCCCCAGGTCAGCAATGGTCTCATGGGATCTCCTGCTGAACGACCACTCAACGGCGCAAAACGCGCACACGGAAGAACTGGTGGACCGGCGTTTCCGAGTCCTGGTCGGCGGCACCCAGCCGCAGCATTCGTTCCCCGGAACCCGCGGCCCCCTCGTTCCACGTCGCCGCAGTCTCCTCCCATTCTCCGAGGTGCGCCGCGACCTCGACGCGGAACTCGAGATCCCTGGCCCCAACGCGCGGCCGGAGGCGCAACGCCATCGTCCCGGATTCCACCTGCAGCATGGGCCCCGCTTCTCCCAATCCGATGTCCGGCTGGAGCGGGTCCTGCTCGAAGGCGTACTCGACCAGATTCGGATACCCATCCGCGTCCGGGTCTTCCGCTGCGCTCACGTCGAGCGACCGCTGATCGTCCGGAAACCACACCGCACGCCACGCGGCAAAGTCCGTCGTTCCGCGCGCGCGGATCATGCGATCGTCATCCTCCGCGGGCCCGGGCGCCAACCCACCACCGTCGCGGGCATCCCAGGGATCACGCCCGTGCTGCGCTTCCCAACTATCCGGCGCGCCATCGCCATCCGAATCCGAAGCCGGCCCGGTCTGGAGGAGATCCATGCGATGGACGCGGGAACGCTCGCGCGAAGTCAGGCGAAGGTCCGTGATCGTCATGGGCGCGAACTGCACTGGTGCGCCGTCGATCGTCACCCGCGAGAAGTCGACCCGATGTTCCCCGCTGGCCAGCAGAGGCACGCGATCCGCCGCGACCGTGAGCCCGCGCGCAAGCAGTTGATGCGGGAGGCGCACCACGTAGGAGGAGCGACCATCCGCCTGCGCCCGCACGCGCGCCACCAGTCGATGCTCACGCACCTCGGGGACCGACGTGCGCAGCGTCATGGCGAGTTCGCCATTGGTGATCCAGAACTCGCGCCCCCGGTGAACCTGCACGATGCGGCCGTAGAGAACCGTTTCGGGTTCCGGCAGCGCGGAGGCCGCGACGCGGGGACCGAGTCCGTTCAGCGCGACCATCAGCAGAGTCGCGCAAGAGACGCCGAACGCCGTGACTCGGCCGCGGCCGAGAGTTCGAGCGGAGTCGGTCACGGGCAGGCGATGCGACGTCCGCACCCGGCACGGTTCAGTTCCCGGAATAGCCATAGGTTTCGAGGATGAGTCGGATGTCCGCGAGGTGCGCCTGGAGCTGGTCCAGTACGGTCGCGGGATTCGCGTGCAGCGACTGACCGGGGATGACGAGCATCCAGTCCGTGTTCCAGACCGAGCGCCCGACCAACCGGGTCAGGTTCAGGTCCGGATCGCCCGCCGCCACGCCGGCGCGGAAGGACGAGTAGCGTCGGAGGGCACCGAACGCGCCACTGATCGAGTCCGTCATGGGGATCCAGTTCGAGCGCCCGAGATCGCCGAGGCCGGTGGGATGCGGCACGGGAATCGCCTGGTCGACGATGTTCCAGGTGCGGACCTGCAACGTCGGGCTGTCGGGAATGAACATGCGATCGAAGCCCACCGGCACGAGGTAGACCGTTGGCGTGCGCGCGAGGCGATCGACCGGGTAGCCTTCGAGCTGGACGCCGGCGCCCCGAATTTTGGTGGCGTAGAGCGAGGCGTCGAAGGCGGAGTCGCCCGGTCCGAGTGCCTTGCCGAAGAAGTTGAGGCCGGCGCGAACCTCGGTTCCGAAGCGCAGGACGATTCCCGGCTGCGCGTCGCTGCCGCGCGGCGCGAACGGACGGCAGAAGCGGCGGAACTCGGGAACGGCCCAGAGATCGGCGACGCGCGAGGAGGCGAGACGCGCGGCCCAGGCGGCGTCGGTATCGCTGCGGAAGCACTCGTTGCGCAGCGAGAACGAGGTCTTGTCGAGCTGGAGGTTGTTCATGCCCAGGCGCCCCTCCACCACGCGGAAGTTGTCCTGCAGCCGTGCGAGAATCCCGGCGAGGCCACCGCGGTTGACAGGCTGGGTGTCGGACATCTCGCCCAAGGCGCGCTCGCGCACGATCTCCTGCAACAGCGGCACGGCCGATCCGCGGTCGTTGAGGTCGAAGTTGGTCTCGAAGTCATAGGCCTTGGCCGCGAGATAGGCGTAACGCGCGGCGAGATCGAAGGAGGCGCGATACTTCTGCAGGGCGCCGGTGCGTGCGATCCGGAAGGCCATGTCGTGGTAGCGGTTGTCCTGGGTGCGCGCGGCGAGGCGCATGTTGGCGTCGCGGCGCTCCTCCAACACGCGCAACCCCTCCTGCAGCGCGGCGCGGTACTGATCCGCCTGGCCGCGGAGCTGTTCGCGGAGCCCGAACACTCTGATGCGCAGCACGCCCTCGTTCACGAGCAGCTCTTCGATGTCCTGGAGCATGCCCGCGATCTCAGGTTCGAAATCGCGCCGCACGCTGTGGATCGAGTCGCGGATCTCCAGGATCTCCTTGCTGCTCTCGGTGATGTCGGCGGTCTGCTCGGAGACCAGCGACACGAGGCGCAGTGCGAACTGCGTCGCCACGCCCTGCGTCTTGGCGATGCCACGCGCAAGGAACGACGGGTCGGTGGCCACGCCGACGGTCGTGGGAAAGGACGCGGCGACGGCATCCCCGATGTCGGCCGCGAGGCTGGCGGTGAACAGCGTCGAGGCACTGACCACCCTCATGGCGTCGATGAACGTGTTGAGACCGATGATCTCGCGCTGGTAGTTCTCCATCACCTCGAGGCTGTCGGCCTCCACCTCGCTGCGCAGCTGCAGCACTTCGACACGGTCGCGGATCTGCTTGTAGAGATAGTCGTAGTCCCCGACCGCCAGGGCCAGGTCGGCCTCGCTCTGGAGGATGTCGGAGACCAGTGTCTGCAACCGGCCAGGCGCCGGCCGTTGTCCCCACTCCTCAGGCGCGACAAAGGTGTAGGCCGACGCGGTGGCGGGCAGGCGCAGACGCAGGATGCCGTCGTCGAGCAGGACCACCGACGTGTTGATCGCGTGGCTGATGTCTTCTTCACCCTGGTCGCGCAGGAAGTACTGCGTGGCGGTGTCGCGGAACTCCTCCGGGATGTCGTTGGTGAGCGCGTGGAACGAAACGAACTCCTCGAAGTAATCCGTGGCCGGCTGGGGCACGGTCTCGGCAGTGATGGCGTTCACGTCGACATACATGAACAGGTTGAGGTCCGGTCCGTTGTACCCGGCCGGGTAGGGTTTCCCCGGGCCGACCGTTCCCGAGTAGGGCGTGCCGAAGATCTCGATCAACCGGTTGCGAAACTCCAGGTCCTGGGCCAGCGCCTCGCGGCGCAGCGTCTCCCCGGCGTCGGCCACCGCGCGCAGCCGCGCCTTTTCATCCTGCGCGAAGGCGAACACTTCGTTGGCATTCTTCAAAGCCGCGAAGGCGCGCTCGAAGATCTGCTCGAAATGCGTCGAGCCCTGGCTCGGCTGGCGACCGATCTGCGCCGTCGAACCGACGTCCAGAAAGGTGGGATCGATGTCGAAGGGCACCACATCAGGGTCGAGGCCCAGCGGGTTCAGGCTCGCGTTCGACTGATCGAGCGTGGTCTGGATCGAGCCGAGCGCGGTCGAGACCTGAGCGATTTCGGACACATTCCGGCGCTCGATGCGCTGGAGCGGCGTGTGGGCAGGGTCGGTGTCCTCGGGGGGCAGGATTGCATTTGCGGTGAGCCAGTCGAAGTAGGCTGCCTGCCCGGCGCGGCGCGCCCATTCGGTGACGCCCCATGCGCGCTGCGAGTCGCCATCGAGATAGCCCTGCCATTGACCATCCGGGTTCTCGACGTAGCGCTGACGATAGGTCTGCGCGACGATCTCGACGCCCGTTTGCGCCCGCGCGGCGGCGGTCTGCGCGAACTTGCGTTCGTCGGAGAAATCCACCGGCAACACGACGTCGAGCAGGTTGTAATACTCGGCTCGCGACTCCCAGTTGAAGCGCGCGTGGTTGAGCAGGTCGTAACGCTTGCGCATCGCGACGGTGTAATGGCCCCAGGCGTCGCCATGACCCTGCGGATAGAGGCGCAGGGCATCGGATTCGTCGATGAACCCGTCGTGGTTCACGTCGCGAATCTGGTAGTTCAAGGCATACGCGACCTCGCCCTCGGCCTTGGTGAAGTTCCAGAAGAGACGGTTGAACACCGGACGGCCCAGGCTCTCGTCCGTGCCGCGCAGCAGCGCCAATTCCTCCTCGAGGAGGTTCGGGAGCTGGTTCTCGAAGCAGAAGCGGCTGGTGGTCAGGCTCCCGGCCTCCACGGTGTCGTTGCCGAAGGCAAGGGTGGGATCGAGCGCGTCCTGCCATGCTTCGTTGCCCAGCAGGGTGTAGAAGTCCGACAGCCGGGTCGTCGCCAGCAGAATGGCCGCGTTCACGCCCGAAGTGGCCACGGGCTGGGTGGCGTCGAGACTCAAGGCGCGCGCGCGCGCCAGCACGGTCTCGTACAACTCGATGAGCCCGACGTTCTCCACCACGTCCTTCGCCGCATTCAACGCCACCGGACCCGTGTACGGCCCCCCCAGTTGCTGGATCATGCTCGAGACCGTGGCCGGGCTGCCCGCACGGGTGAATTCGCGCACGCGCGCCTCGTAGGGATTCACCGCGTCGAGCACGCGCTTGACCCATCCGGACGCCAATTGCGCGCGCAGGTCCGGGCGTCCGTCGGCATCGAGGTCGCGTGGTGACGAATTGGCCGCGCCTGCCCAGTCGGTCCAGGTGGCGGTGGCAGGAGGTGAGTCGGCGACATGACGGTAGCGCACAAAGAACAACTGGTCCGCCAGCAACAGGCTGGGGTTGCCGTGCAGGTCGATCTGGTTCTGGCCTGCCACACCGCCGGCATCGCCGAAGGCGCTCCAGACCGGGGCCGGCGCCACGCCGGGAGGCACGTCGCCGGCCCGCACGGTGCCGTCCTCTTCG
>CAZYJB010000387.1:0-4972 GCA_964647675.1 uncultured Verrucomicrobiota bacterium
GGTCGAACTTTGCAAAGTGCTGCAGCTCGCGCCGGACGGCAGCCATCTACGGCTGGTTTCCGGGGTCGGTTGGCAGCACGGGTTGATCGGTGTCGGCACGGTCGGCGTGGACCGCGAGTCGCAGGCCGGGTTCACCCTGATCTCGGACGGCCCCATTTACGTCAACGACTTTGCCCGGGAGACCCGATTCAAAGCGCCCCCGCTTTTGCGACAACATGACGTGGTGAGCGGGCTGAGCGTGAAGATCCTGCTGCGGGACAAGCCGTGGGGTGTGCTGGGCGCTCACTGCCGCACGGTGCGGAACTTCAACGACGCCGACGCTGATTTCATGCAAGCGGTGGCCACGCTGGTGGCCGTGGTCATCGAGCGGCTGGCCGTCCAGCGCACGCTGACCCAGAGTGAGGCGCGGATGCGCGATGCGCAGCGAATCGCGCACCTTGGCAACTGGGAGCGGGACCTCGCGAAAGACCAACTGACGTGGTCCGAGGAAGTCTTCCGGATCTTCGGTGTGGACTCCGCGGACTTCTCCGGCACCTACGAAGCATTTCTCGCATTCGTTCACCCGGACGACCGGGAAGCCATGAAGGCCGCCCAGCGGGCCGTCCTTTCGGGTCAGGCGCCGTTCGAGATCGAGCACCGCATTATCCGGGGCGACGGCGAGGTTCGTTTCGTCCGGGAGCGCGGCGAGTTGATCCATGATGAAGGAGGCGTGCCCATCGCGCTTTCCGGCACGGTGCTGGACATCACGGACCTGCGGGCCGCGCACAGTCGGGCGGAGCGGATGAACGCGCTGCTGACCGAGGCCCAGCGGATCGCGGACATGGGCAGTTGGGAGATGGACCTCGCCACCGGAGAGCTGTTTTGGTCGGAGGAAACCTGCCGGCTGTTTGGCATTCGGCCGGAGGAGTTTGGCGGGACCTTCGACGCCTTCACGGACTTCATCGTGCCCGAGGATCGCACTGCCTATGGCGAAGTCCACGCAAGGATCACGCCCGCCGCGCCGCTGCTGGAGGTGGAGTATCGGATCCGCCGCCCGGACGGCGTCGTGCGCTGGATGTTTGAGCGGGGTCGGGTCAGTTTTGACGCAGCCGGATCTATGATCCGACGGATCGGCGTGGTTATGGACATCACGGTGCGCAAGCAAACCGAGGCGGAGCGGAACCGCATGTTCAACCTCTCGCTGGATATGCTCTGTGTGGCGACTTTTGAGGGCAGGTTTGAGCAGGTTAATCCAGCGTGGACTGAGTGCCTCGGATGGACGGCGGAGGAACTGACAACACGCCCGATGAACGAGTTCATCCTGCCGGAGGATCACGAAGCAACCAGTCGGACGCGGGTGCGAATCCAGCAAGGCGAGCAGGTCCGTGGTTTTGAGAATCGCTATCGTTGCAAAGATGGCTCGTATCGCTGGCTTTCGTGGAACGTGCATCCGCTGCTGGAGGCCCGGCAAGTTTTCGCCGTGGCCCGCGATGTCACCGAGCGGCGCAAGTACGAGGAACAACTGCGCCTGCTCGAAACGTGCGTTTCCCGGCTTAACGACATCGTGCTCATCACCGAGGCGGAACCGATCGATGAACCCGGGCCGCGCATCCTCTACTGCAACGATGCCTTTGTGCGCCGCACCGGCTTTACACGCGAGGAAGCCATCGGCAAGACGCCCCGCCTGCTCCAGGGCCCGAAGACGCAACGCGATGTGCTGGACCGCATCCGGTCCAAGCTCAAAGCGTGGAAACCCTGCCGGGAGGAACTCATCAATTACACCAAGTCCGGGGAGGAATTCTGGCTCGAATTGGAGATTGTGCCGGTCGCGGATGCGACTGGCTGGTTCACGCATTGGGTAGCCATCGAACGCGACATCACCGAACGCAAGCTGGCCGAAGCGGCCCTGGCGGAAAGCCAGCGGAAGTATCGCGACCTCGTTGAAACCTCGCACGACCTGATCTGGTCGACCTCTGCGGAGGGCCTGATCACTTTCATGAATCTGGCGTCGCGCCATATCTTCGGGCGCGAGCCGGAGGAGATGGTTGGGAAGCACTTCGCGGAGTTCATTTCGCCGGAGCAGTTGGAGAGGGACTTGGAGGCCTTCACGGCAGCGATGGAGACCGGGCGGGAAGAGATGGGCTACGTCACGAGAGCCTATCGGAAGGACGGCAGTTTGGCGATCCTCAGCGCCAATATCCGGATACTGAAGGACGCGAACGGCCGAGTTACCGGCTGCACGTGCAACGCCCGGGACATCACCGAGAGCATGCGCGCCCAGGAAGCCCTCACCCAGTCCGAAGCGCGCTTTCGCGGGCTGTTCGACCAGGCGGCCGTGGGCATGTGCATCAAGACCACCGAGGGCTCATTTCTCCGCACCAACGGGCGTTTCTGCAAGATCGTCGGCTATTCCGCGGAGGAACTGCTCCAGCGTAATTGGATCGCGATCACGCACCCGGATGATCGAGAGCGCGAAGCGGAGATCGTCGCGCGGATGCTCGCCGGCAGGCTGCAAACTGCGGCGTGGGAGAAGCGTTACCTTCACAAGGATGGCCATCCTGTGTGGTGCAACTTAGCGCTGTCTTTGCTACCAGAGGGGGATGGGCAGTCAGGGCAGTTGGCCGGCGTCATCGAGGACATTACCGAACGGCGATCCGCGATCGAGCAACTGTGGCATCGCGAGCAATTGCTCAGGATTGCCGGAAAGGTGGCGCGAATGGGTGGATGGAGCGTGGACTTCCCAGAGGTCCGCATCAACTGGTCTGATGAAGTCTGCGCCATCCACGACGTGCCGGCAGGAACGGTGCCGACGCTCGATCTGGCGATCGGCTTCTACACTCCGGAATGGCGCCCCATCATCAAGTCGGCCTTCTCGGACTGCGCCCAAAAAGGCACGCCATTTGACGTGGAGTTGGAAATGTTGACCGCAAAAGGACGGCGCATCTGGGTGCGTGCCATCGGCCAGGCCGAACGGGACAAAGCCGGAGCCATCCAGCGAGTGCAGGGAGCATTTCAGGACATCACGGAGCAAAAAAAGGCGGAAGCGGATACGCTCCGCGCCGCGGAGACGCTGGCGGGCATCGTCCAAGTCCAGCAGGAGATCTCCAAGGAAAACATGCCGTTGCCCGCGGTAATGCAGATGATGGCTGAACGCGCGCGGGCACTGACGGGTGCGACCGGCGGCGCGGTGGAGTTTGCCGAGGGCTCGGAGATGGTTTATGCCGCGGTCGCGGGAGTCGTGGCGGACAAGATCGGCCTACGCCTGAAGCGCGAGGGCAGTTTATCCGGACTCGCCTTCACCACCGGCCAGGTCTTGTATTGCGTGGACACGGAGACCGACCCACGCGTCGAACTGCCCCTCTGTCGCAAGGTCGGGGCGCGATCCATGGTCGTCGCGCCGCTGCGTGTCGGCGAGGAAATCATCGGCGTGCTTAAAGTGCTCTCGGACGAGCCGCACGCATTTGCCAAGCGTGATGTTCACAATCTCCAGATTCTCGTAGAGACGCTCGGCGTCGTCATCCAGCGGCAGCGCGCAGCGGAGGCCCTGCTGACAAGCATGGAGGAATTTCGCAATCTGGCGGAGGCCATGCCGCAGATCGTCTGGGTGACGCGTCCGGACGGCTGGACCACCTACTTCAACCAGCACTGGATGGACTACACTGGCCTGGCGCTGGACGAAAGTCTCGGCCATGGCTGGACCAAGCCCTTTCACCCTGAAGACCAGCAGCGGGCGTGGGAAGCATGGCAGCGGGCGACATCCACAGTCGGCGAATATGCGCTGGAATGCCGTCTGCGTCGTGCGGACGGAGAATATCGCTGGTGGCTCATCCGCGGCGAACCGCAAAAAGACGCCGAGGGAAATGTACTGAAGTGGTTTGGCACCTGCACGGATATTGACGACCTAAAAAACGCGGAGCTCCAGGTCACTCGCGCGAACAGGGCTCTGAAGATGCTGAGCGCCTGCAACGAAGCCATAATTCATGTGGAACTTGAGGAATGGTTGCTTCAGAAGGTCTGTGAGATTGCCATTGAAGTTGGCGGTTATTGCATGGCTTGGGTGGGTTATGCCCAGGGGGATGCAATTCGCCCCATGACTTGGGCCGGAGCCGAAGAAGGCTATCTCAAGGAAATCCAACTGTCCTTGCGGGACGACGATATCTCGGGCCGCGGACCAGCCGCTCGGGCGATTCTCGAGAACGAGATCGTGGAATGCAAGGACATGGAAGCCGATCCTTCATTCCACTGGCTCGAAGCAGCCCGTAGGCGAGGCTACAGAGGGGTAATCTGTCTGCCTCTCAGTTCAAGCGGGCGGGCTTTTGGCGTCTTGGCATTGTATTCCAGCCAGGTTACCGGCACTCCCGCCGAGGAACATCGATTGTTGCGCGACCTGGCAGACGATCTTGCGTTTGGCATCCAAACGCTGCGCTCGCGGATCGAGAACCGGAAAATGCAGCAGGCGGTGATCGCAATCGCCAGCGGTGTCTCCTCCTGTGTCGGTGACGCATTCTTCTCCAGCCTCCTCAGGCATACCCTTAAAGCGCTGCATGCGGACGCCGGATTTCTGGCCGTCTTGGAATCACCTGAAAGCCTGAATGCGCGCACGATCACCGCAATCATCCATAATGAAGAGATTGACAACTTCCATTACAGTCTCAAAGGCACACCTTGCGAGCAAGTGGTGCTTGGACAAACCTGCCTGGTCGAACAGAACGTCCAAGTGCAATACCCTGAGGACGAAATACTGATTGCACACAGGATCGAAGCCTACGCGGCGACCCCGCTGCGCAATTCGCAAGGTGCCGTCATCGGCTTAATTTCAGTGCTGTTTCAAAAGCCAATTATTGGAGAGCAATTCATTCCCTCCACGCTCCAAATCTTTGCCGCAAGAGCAGCCTCAGAGTTGGAACGTCTAAAGTCCGATCAGCAATTGCGCGAGCAAGCGGCGCTCCTGAACGCTGCCCACGATGCGATTCTTGTCAAAGACCTCGAAGAC
>CAZYJB010000388.1:0-4970 GCA_964647675.1 uncultured Verrucomicrobiota bacterium
CCATCCCCGGCAGTCGCGGGATGAGCACGCGTCGCGCGCCAAGCCGCGGATCACCGAGGTCGAGCAGGCGGCGGATCCGGAGACGCTCGGCACCAAAGCGCGCGGTCGCCGCTTCGCGCGTGCTGAAGGCACGTCGCAGGGACAACAGGATGCGCCCGGCCAGGAGTTCGAGTCGGGGCAGTCCCGCACCGGGCGGGGCGAGACGCGGTTCGGGATCGTCCTGCATGCCGGCATCGTGCGGCCTGATACTTGTTTTTTGCAAGTTAATAAACTTGTGGATTGCAAGTAAACGGCGTGGAAGGATCCGGGCATGCGAAGGAAGAGGGCGGCCGTGAGTGACGTGGCGCCGGACCTGGCGCGGCGTTCTCCGTGTCCGGTGGCGTGTCTGCTGGACATCGTGGGGGACCGCTGGACGTTGCTGGTGGTGCGCGACCTGATTCTCGGGCGCACGCGGTTCGGGGAGTTCAGTGCCTCGCCCGAGGGGATCCCGACCAACATCCTGAGCGAGCGGCTGGTGAGGCTGCAGGAGCACGGGCTGGTGGAGCAGGTACCCGTCGAGGAAGGCGCGAAGCGGCTTCAGTATCAATTGACGGTGAAGGGGAAGGCGCTGCGGCCCGTGCTGGCGGCCATGCGGGACTGGGGATTGAAGTGGGAACCGGGGACGAAGGTGCCTTCCACTTCGGACTCGCCCACGTCTGGCGTCCGGAGGAGATGATGGGATCTGGGTCAACCTTCGGAGGCGTGAATTGGCGCGCATCAGAGGGACGATGACCGCGTTCGATTCGCTCGGTGGATCCTGCTCGATCGTTCCCGTGACTACTCAACCGAGTATCAATCTTCGCACGCCACTTCGGCTCGGATCGGCTTCCTGGTCACCAGCGTCGGCCTTTGGCAGGTGGCGGGCTTTTCCTTTGCCACGGTGTTCACGGGGGAATTCCGGCTGCGCGCACCGGCCTCAACTCGAACCACGCAGGAGCAGGGAAGCGTTTCTCACGCAGGCGCGAAGAGCGCGAAGGAAGAGACACGAATTCGAAGTACCGAACGCGAATCAGACGGTTCGCTGGGACACGGCGCGGCGTTCACCGCTTGTCCGCGCGCCTTCACGTCTTCGCGCCTGCGCGTGAGGTCGCTCTCTGCCCGTCAACTGCATCGTTCCGGCCGAGAGCTCGTCTGAGAAGTCAAACGGGTTGACCTCGCGGGCTGTGGTTCCCGTCAGGGCGGACCCTACTGCTTTCCCGCGGAGAGCTCGGGGAAGGGGAGCAGCGCCCGCAAGGCCGAGAGATGGGGAACACCTGCCTCCGCCCGGAGGACCTGGCCGGCGTCGTCGGTGATCACGGTGGCCGGGGGGGGAACGCGCGTTCCGAAGACCTTCGCAAACGCTTCCGCGGCGTCCCCGCGTCGTTCGCGCGGAAGGTTGATCAGACGCGCGGCCGGCTTGTGCTCATTCGCGAACGCCGACAGGCGCGCATTGTCGTCGGCAGGGTCGAGCGGAACGGCGATGAAATCGATGCCTTCCGGCCGCAAGGTCTCCACCAACCTGCGAAACGACGTCACGGTGGCAGCGCTGGCCGGATGGCTGGCGGCAAAGGCGGTGTAGACGCGCAACCGGGCCGGCCGCGCCGCCGTGTCCAGCGCACGCGCTCCGAACACGGGCCGGGCCACCGCGGGCGCCGCCGCATTCGTCATCGCGACCCGGTAGGGCTGGCGCGTGAACGCATCGCCGGTCGGTGAATCGGCGGGATTCTCGTAGACCGTCAGCAGCGTGCCCTCTGGCACGACGGCGGTGCTGTTGGTCCTTCCGGAAGGCCACCGGATTGAGACCGACGCCGCCGACCGGTGCGCGCCGATGCCGACCAGCAGGGTCGCGGAGTTCTGGATGGACCAGCCGTCGCCGCAGCGGTGTTCGCGGACGAGACGTAGATCCCCGAGTTCCACCGTCACGCGGGCGCCCACGCCATCGCGACAGGAGTGCTGGGACGACGGCGCCGCGGTTCGGTTGCCGCCGACGAACCGCAACGCGATCACGCCACCCGCGGCGCCCGCGGCGGGAGCCTCGTTGCGATAGAGATTGAACAGGGGCTGGTTGGCGTTGACCAGGGCCACGTCCGCCCAGCCGTCGCGATCGTAATCCAGCACCGCGAAGCCGCGGCTGTCGGCCGGATGATCGAGGCCGGAAAGCCCGGAGAGATCGGCGAACGTGCGGCCGTTGCGATTGGCGAAGTAGCGGTTCCGTTCGTGGCCGTGAAGCGAGTGCACGCGCACCTGGTCGCCCTGGCGCTCGACGCCCACGAGCCGCGCATCGATCTCCGGACCGAGCTTGTCCGGAGGAGGCGTCCGCCGCCATTCCGGCGATAGCCGGAAGGACGGGCGCGCCACCCGGGCGTCGGCGCGCAGCATGGAGCGCCAGAGGTTGCTCTCCAGATCCAGGCCCGAGGCCAGCTCGCGCGGCGCGGTGAAGTAGCCGTTCAGCACATACAGATCGAGGAAGCCGTCGTTGTCGAAGTCGGTGAAGCAGCCGCCCCACGACCAGCCCGCCCTCGCAACCTTCAGCGCGGGCGCCTCCAGCCCCGCAACCTGCTGGAACCGGCCGGCGGCGGTCCGGTGGTAGAGAAAATTGCCTGCGGCGGATTCGATGAGTTGCGGATCCAGGCCCGGGACCCGGGCAGTCATGCGGCGTCCCGCCGCACTCTCCATGTTCGATACATACAGGTCCTCGCGTCCGTCGTTGTCATAGTCTCCGAAGGACGCCCCCATGGAGAAGCCGTACGACGTCAGGCCCATCTCGGTGGTCACGTCGGTGAAGCCGGCGGGGCCGTCGTTGCGGAAGAGCACATTCATCCCCCAGTCGTTGGGGATGTAGAGATCCGGACGTCCGTCGCTGTTGTAATCGCACCAGGTGGCTTGCAGGGAGTTTCGCCACAATCCGACGGTGGCGTTTTCCGGTGCCGGTTCGAACCGGCCGCCACCCCGATTCACGAGCAGAACGTTCGGCGGTCCGAGTTGATCGAGCACGCTCGCCCCGAGGCGCTGCCGATGCTCGGCAAGCCGGCGCCTGAATTCCCGCGCCTGCTCCGGCGGAAAGAATTCGTCCGGCCAATCGAAGTCGCCCTCCTTGGCCACCTGCGCATAGCCGCCGGCCATGCCCGAGCCGGCGGGCGCCGCCGGGCGATAGGTGCAAAGGTAGAGATCGAGCAGGCCATCCCCATTGTAGTCGGCCGCCGCCATCGAGATCACCGCCATGGGCATGAATGACGGAATGGGAAGCTGCACGAAGACGCCGTCGCGGTTCTCGAGATAAGTGCTCTTGAGAAGACTGCGCCCGAGCATGGCGTCCAGGTCGCCGTCGTTGTCGAAATCCGCGAACAGCGCGCAGGTGGTGTGGCCGGGCAGGTCAAGGTGATATCGCGCCGCCTGCTCCGAGAAGGTGCCGTCACCGTGATTCACAAGCAGCAGGTTCCGTCCCAGGCGCACGGTGATGTAAATGTCGTCGAAGCCGTCGCCGTTGACGTCGGCGATGGCGATGCCCTCCTTTTGATTCACGGAGATGGGCGCGAAGTAGGGATGCGGCAGCTTCTTCATCCCGCCTCGATAGTAGTTCACCACCGCTTCGTAGTGCTGGGAACGTCGTAGCTTGAGTACGTCCTCCCGGCTGCGCACCGCGGTATCGAGGGTCTCGGCAAACAGGCGCCGCGGACTTGTCCCGCCTCTCAGGGTTCCCGTGCGCCAGGCGATGATCCGCCACTCCGTGGGCGCGCCGTCGGCCAGGGTCGCCCGTTCCCAGGTCAGCGCCACCGGAATCTCGAGGGATCGCCATTCCCCGGATTTCATGCGCGCGAGTCCGGTGAACTCCACCGCGGCCTGGTAGCGCAGCAGATTCCCACCCGGGTGATCGCCCTGCACCAACGCGATCCTTGCGTGATCGAGGAACGCCACGCGGTCCAGCAGCGAACGCCACAGATCGACCGACGCCACCGGACGCGGTTCGACGGCGGCCGGCCAGGGCTCGACCTCCGGGATGGGCGCGTCCGCGACGGTCGTCCAGGCCGGGGGGACCGGTCCCAGGTCCGTCACCGTCACCGAGGATGCGAACACCGCGGCGGCTTCCGGATCGGGGCCCGGCAGGCGCAGATCCAGGAGACCCTTCGAGAGAACCTCCAGTTTCCGGCTGACGATCAGGCCGGTTTCCTCGGCGGTCACCAGCGCACGAACCAAGGCATCGTCGGCACCCGGCGAAAGGGCCGCCGCCGTGGCTGGCATGGCCATCACGGGAATCAGCAGCGCGACCGCCACAAGGGCGGACATTGCGAGGCGCTCCATAACCTGCGGGAAAGCACTCGGGGATTCGGGGCGGGACTGCTCGACGTCGCGAGTCGTCGCCGTTCGGTCGCTGGCCGGCCACGGCGAGAGGAGCGGGGCCGGGTGCAGCCCGGGAGAGATGGGACAGATTCGCTTCATGCGCGGGGCTTCGAGCCGGGCTCGCGGTGGGCCGATGGGCTCGACGCGGGGACGGACCAGTCTGCCGCCTTTGGACCTCGCGCGTCACGTCCGCGATTCTGCCCGCAATCTTGCGGTGGTGACCGTGGATTCTGCTTTCCGAGAGAGCTCAGCAGGGAGACGCGCACCACCCGATCGGGTTTCCCGTTGACACTCGTGAAAACGCTTTGCAACGGTCCCCTCCATGAATCCCCGTGGAGGCGCTCTGGGAGCGGCGTTTTGTCTCGCCCTCGCCGCGACTGGATTTTCGGTCCCTTCGGCCCATGGCCAGTTGCTCTGGACGGTCGGCTTGGACGACAACAACTGGCCGGTGGGGGTGGCCGGCGGCGCGGACGCCAGCTTCGTCCAGGAGAACGGGAATGTTTCGCCGCTGCCTGGCAGTCCATTCAGCACATCGGTTTCGGGCGGCGCGGACAACGACTACTACCTTGCGGGAGACTATTCCCGGGTCATCGCTTCGAACGGCCAATACGACC
>CAZYJB010000389.1:0-4969 GCA_964647675.1 uncultured Verrucomicrobiota bacterium
TAGGCATCCGGAAACTCGAGCCCCGTCACCGCCGCCTCCTGGATGGGCGCCGCCGCCCCGATGGTCAGGAAGTCGTGCACCTTGCGCGCCTCGGCAATGACACGCGCCGAGGCCTGCACGTAGCCCAGCCGCCAGCCGGTGATCGAATAGGTCTTCGAGAGCGAATTGCACACGATCGTGCGGTCCGCCATCCCGGGCAGCGCGGCCAAGTACTCGTGTCGCCGCGGCGCATACACGATGTGCTCGTAAACCTCATCGGTGATCACGAACGCATCGTAGCGCTCGGCCAGCGCCCCGAGCGCGACCAACTCCTCCCGCGAAAACACCTTTCCGCACGGATTCGATGGATTGCAGAGCACCATCGCCCGCGCGCCGCCGCGGAACGCACGCTCGACTTCGTCCAGATCGACGGCGAAGTCCGGGGCTCGCAGGCTCACGTGCACCGGCTGGGCACTGCACAGCACGGCGTCGGCCGCGTAGTTCTCGTAAAATGGCGAGAAAACGATGACCCGGTCGCCCGGCTGACAGGCGGTCATCATGGCCACCATCATCGCCTCGGTCCCGCCACAGGTGACGACGAGGTGCTGATCGGGGTCCACCGGCATCCCGCTGAATCGCGTGATCTTCCGGGCCAGCGCCTCGCGAAACCGAGGCGCACCCCAGGTCACCGCATACTGATGAGACGGACCTCGCGCAGCCCGCGCCAGCGCCTCGAGCAACTCGGCGGGCGGATCGAAATCCGGGAAGCCCTGCGAGAGATTGATGGCGCCGTGCCGCTGCGCGACGCGGGTCATGCCGCGGATGACGGATTCCGTGAAGTTCGAGAGTCGGGCGGCAGTGGCGGGCATGGCAGGCAATCGCGGGCGCGAACCCTGCCGCAACACGTCCGCCGCCTCAAGGCGCCCGTCGCACCCGACCCGGGGTCACCCGTTCGCCCCGTCGCCCACGTAGAATCGCGTCAGGTGGAAGAACACCGGGGCCGCAAAGCAAAGGGAGTCGATACGGTCCAGGATGCCACCATGCCCTTCGATCATCGCCCCCCAGTCCTTGACGCCACGGTCGCGCTTGATGGCTGACATCACGAGACCGCCGGCGAAGCCCATCAAGGCGATGGCCAGCGCCATGCCGGCCGCCTGCCAGGGCGAGAAGGGGGTCATCCACCCGAGGCCGGCACCGATCGCGACCACGCTGGCCACGCCACCCACGAGGCCTTCCCAGGTCTTGTTCGGGCTCACCGTGGGCGCCACCTTGTGCCGCCCGAGAGTCTTGCCCCACACGTATTGCAGCACGTCGCTCAACTGCGCGATCAGCACGAGGAACAGCAGCAGCTTCCAGCCGCTTCCCTGGAATCCCGGGATCTCCAGCAGCAACAGCGCCGGCGCATGGCTCAGGCAATACACGCACACCATGAGCCCCCATTGAATCTTCGCCGTGCGCTCGAGGAACCGCTCGCAATCGCCCGCCACCGCGCCGCGCACCGGCACGAACAGGAAGGCATAAACCGGGATGAAGATCGTGAACATGCCGTACCAGTCGCGCACCACGAACAGGTACTGCAGCGGCGTCAGCGCGAAGAACACCCAGAACAAGGTGCGGTGATCGCCGCTCCGCGTGGGAGACAGGGTCACGAACTCACGAAGCGCGAGAAAGGACAGCAGGCCGAACAGCGCCACCGCACCCCAAAGGCCGGCCGCCAGCGCCCCGCCGAAGATCGCCGCCATGCCCCACCAGGCGCGCGTGCGTGCGTTGAGATTCTCGATCGTACGCCGCGCCGACTCCGTGGTGGCGCGGCGTGCCAGCCACGCGCCCACCAGCGAGGCCGTCACCAGCAGCCCGAGGATCCCGAGTCCGATGCGGAGAAGGTCGCGGTCCATGCCGTGGTTCAGGAGTTGCGCAGCTGGAGAACGGCATTGCGCGCACGTTCCAGGAATGCGGCGCGATCCTCGTCGGGCCGGAACAGGATCGGCTCCCCGAAGGTGACACTCGCAATCACCGGCACTGCGATGAATTCACCCTTCGGCAGGATCCGGTTCAGGTTGTCGAGCAGCACCGGCACGAGTTCGACCCCCGGCCGTCGCTTCGCCAGGTGATGCAAGCCGCTCTTGAACTCCGCCGGCTCCGGACCCGCGTGGCGTCCGCCCTCGGGAAAGAGGATGAGCGAGGCGCCGGCATCCAGGGCCTCCAGCATGCCCTCGAGAGGATTGTTCGAAGCCGTGGGCTTCTTCCGTTCGATGAGGACCGCGTGGAACACGTGGGTCGCCACATAGCGCCGGATCGGGCCCGCCGTCCAGTAGTCCCGGGCCGCCACGGGGCGCGTGACCCGGCGCAGGGCAGGCGGCAGTGCAGCCCAGAGGACAGGGGCGTCGAGGTTGCTTGTATGATTGGCGAAGTAGATGCGCTGGCGCGCCTCGGGGGCGCAACCCTTCCAATGCGCCACCACGCCCGTGACGATGCGCAGCGCGCCCGCAAGCAGGGACGACATCAGCGTCATGCCGACTCCAGTTCCCGGACGATGGCCACCACGCGACGCAGCGCGGTGACCAGACAGCCGGCTGCCAGCACGCCCAGCACCCACGGCTGCCACACCGGACGATACCCAACGAGCGCCGCCAACGCCGCCAGCAGAGCGATTGCTGTCAGAACCGCCATGCGTTGCTGCTTGGCCATCGGACCCTCGAAATGCTGCCCGGCACCAGCGGACGCACCCAACACGCGAATATAGGCCGTCAGAATCGCAAGCACCGTCGCCAGCCAACCGAGGCGTTCGACGGTCAGGTCGCCCGGCACCGAATACGCCAGGCCGATCAGGATGAGGGCATCGGCGACGCGGTCCGGCAGCTCGTTGAAGATCTCGCCCGACTTGGTCTTGAAACCGCCCTCCACTGCGACCATGCCGTCGAAGAGATTGCACAGCAGCCGAAGTTGCATCCCGCCGGCCGCGAGAACCCAGAGCGCCGGCGCCCAGGAACGGGCCGGACCCTGCCCCGCCACCCAAAAAGACAAACCCGCCAGCCCGGCGAATGCCACACTGCCCAGCGAGATCGTGTTCGGCCGGATGCCCGCCCCTGCCAGCCAGGCCGCCGTGCGCCGCGCCCACTGTGTGTCCCGCGATCGCAGGGGACGCCTCGTCATCCCTGCGGGTTCGCGTGTCGCTTTCGTCGCCACCCGCGCAGCCTGCTGGATCCTGGGCCATCGGGAATACACCTTTCGGGGGACCCGCCTGCGCGGCGCATTCCGTCCGCCGCAGGTCGGACCATGCCGTTTTCCTAATGAACCCGGCATAAGAAGGTGCGCACCGGGGTTAGGTCGTCGCGCGGATCGACCGATAGGTCATTGGCCGGGGACGCTAGGGAATCGGGGTGCGGATCCTCCCGGCCGAAATGTTGCGACGTCGTCGTTCATCCGCGAAAGCTGCGCATCGATATCCGGATGCGCCGGCTACGCCGTGGGTCGGGCCATCCCCCCGCCCCCCGTATCGCACGACGTCAAGGCCCCGGACCACGGAACGAGTCACCCCATGAGCACCAACCCGCGGTCCGAACGCACGCCGCGCGTCCTCCTCGTCGATGATGATCCGATGGTGCGGGCCATCATCGCCTTCATGCTCGAACCGCTGAAGGTGGAGGTCGTCGAAGAGGGCAACGGCCTGGCAGGACTCGCCCGCGCGCGCCAAACGGCACCGGACCTGATCCTGCTCGATCATGAAATGCCTGGCCTCAGCGGCCTCGAGGTGCTGCGACAGCTCAAGTCCACGCCCGAACTGGCGGGCATCCCGGTCATCTTCGTCACGGGAAGTCATGAGGCGGGCGTGCTGGCGGAGTGCTTTCAGTCGGGGGCGGCGGACTACGTACAGAAGCCATGCTGCGAGGCGGAGTTGCATGCCCGGGTGCACGCCGCGCTGGAGAACCGGCGCCTGGTCGACGAACTGCAGTGGCTGGCCACGCATGATCGTTTGACCCACCTCGCCAATCGGTCCCTCCTCATTCAGCGGCTGCAAAGCCTCATCGACGCGCAAACCCGGGATCCGGCGAGGCACTTCGCAGTGCTCTTCATGGACTTCGACCACTTCAAGCGCGTCAACGACAGCGTCGGCCACGTCATGGGCGACGAGATCCTCAAGGAGATCGGACGCCGGATCGAACAGGCGCTCGGGCACCTCGTCACGACCGGCATCCTTCCTGGGCGCTACCTGGCCTCGCGGCTCGGCGGCGACGAGTTCGTGGTGCTTCTCGAGGACCTTCCCGACGCCTCGCCGGCCATGCCGGTGGCCGAGCACCTGCTCGAGGTCGTCTGCGGCCACTATTACCTGGGGGGTCTCGACCTCGAGGGATCCGCGAGCCTGGGAATCCTCCATCGCGACCAGGCCTACCGGATGGCGGAGGAGATGCTGCGCGACGCCGATACCGCGATGTACGAGGCCAAGCACGCGGGTCGCGGACGCTACGTCGCGTTTGACGCCACCATGCAGCAACGCGTGCTCGAGCGCGCCTCACTGGAACAGGACCTTCGCCGGGCCATCGCTCGATCCGAGTTCTCGCTTTTCTACCAGCCGATCGTGTCGCTCGCCACCGGTCGCACGGAGACGCTCGAGGCGCTCATCCGCTGGCACCATCCCACGCGCGGCGTGATTTCGCCCGCGGATTTCATCCCCATCGCCGAGGAGACGGGCCTGATCGTGCAGCTCGGGCGCTGGTGTCTGGCTGAGGCCTGCCGGCAGCTCGCGGCCTGGCGCCACCGGCACCCGCACACCCAGGACGTTGGCGTCAGCGTCAACCTTTCCAGACGTCAGCTCGACAGCCCCAACCTCGCCGACGACGTCATCCAGATTCTCGCCGAGTACGGACTGCCCCCCGACGCCCTCCATCTGGAAGTCACCGAGACCGAAGTGATGCACGACCACGCCAAGGCCGGCGTCCGCCTCCAGGAACTCCGCGACCGCGGCATCCAGCTCGACATCGACGACTTCGGA
>CAZYJB010000390.1:0-4961 GCA_964647675.1 uncultured Verrucomicrobiota bacterium
CCGCTCGCCGAGGTCGCGGACCAGGTTCACCCGCTCCTGGTCCGCCTGCCTGCGCTGGCTGATGTCCAGGAATTGCGAAACGAAATGCCGCGGCGTGCCGTCGGCGTTCCGCAACAGGGTCGTATTCCAATGCACCCAGACCGCCTGCCCCTCCTTGTGCAGATAGCGCTTCTCCCGTTCATAGGTCGATCGCGCACCCGCCAGCATCCTCGCGACCTCGGCGGCGTCGTGGTCCTGGTCGTCGGGATGGGTGATGGAACGGGAATCGGTTGCCAGCAACTCCTCGCGCGAGTAGCCGACGATCCGGCACAGCGCGCGGTTCACCTCCATCCAACGCCCATCCGGCGCGACCAGTGCCATCCCGATCGACGAATTCTCCATCGCCGAGCGGAACTGCTCCTCGCTCGCCCGCAGCGCCTCGTCGCCGCGCCGTTGCTCCTCGAGGATACGCAGCAATTCGGCCCGCGAGCGTTCCGCCACCGCCAGCAGGTCCCTGATCTCGCGCTCGGCCGCCTCCTTCCGCCGCGTTTCACGCAACCCCTGGATTCCGTAGGCCAAGTCGTCGGCCAGTTCCGTCATGAGACCCACCTCCGCCTCGTCGAACGCATGCGGCTCCCGGGCATGCACCAGCAGTCCTCCGAACAGAACATTGCCTGACTTCAAGGGCACCGCCACCGACGAGCCGGGGGGACCAGCGGAGGCGCCATCCGCATCGGGTACCACGTGCTCGGGCACGACCACCGCGCGGCCCGTGTCGATCGCTCGCTGTATCAGGTGACGTCCCGAAACCTGCTGACCCAGCCCATCCCCGGACTCGAACCGGGCCGCGAAACCACGAAAATCCCCGGCTCGCGCGGCCTCCCGCAACCCGCGTTCCGCCGCCTCTTCGAGAAAGCCGACCACCGCGAACCGGTGGCCGCCATCCGCGACGATCACGCGGCAGACCGAGTCCAGCAGCGTGGCCTCGTCCGCCGAACGCACCATGACCTGGTTGCAGTCGCTGATGGTGCGCAGCGCGCGGTTCAGCCGGCGGAGTTCCTCCCGCGCCTGTTGCAAAGCGTCGATGCTCTTCCTCAACGAGACCTCGGTCTCCCGCCGCTCGGCGAAGCTCGCCGCGAGCAGGAGGAACACCGCGCACTGCATCCCCACGAACAACTGCACCCGCAACACGCGTCCGGCAACCTCCTCGCCCCCCAGCGGCAGGGCGCCCCACCCGGCGGCCGTCACGACCACTTCGAACAATCCCATCATGCCCAGTACCGCTGTCGCTCCGCGCGCGCTCATCCGCAGCGCCGCCCAGACCAGCGGGAGAATGAGCATGTACGACTCCACCTCCACCAGCGACGTCCCGCCGGTCGGGCCGAAATACTCCCAAGCCATCGCCCCCGCGACGACGACGATCAAACCCCATTCCACCAACTCCCGCCAGCCCACCGCGCGCCCGGACCCACGCGGTCGGAACCACGCCACCAGCACCGGCGTGAGCAGCAGCAGTCCAAGGCCGTCCGCCACCCACCAGGCCCGGTAAACGCCCCAGAATCCAGCACTCGATTCGAGCAACACCGAGGCGGCGCCAATGGCCGCCGAGAGTCCGTTGACTCCGATCGCCACCACCCCCAGCGCAAGCACCTCGTCGAGGCGGCGGAACGTCACCGGTCGACCCGCCCACCGCGTGATGAACCAGGCGCTGCCGCCGGTCTCCACCAGGTTCGCCAGCACAAAACCCAATTCCACCACCACGCGCCGGCCCTCGAACATCTCGATCAGGAAATTCGCACCCAGCGTCACCGCCAGCACCGGCCACCACAGCCGACGCCCACACAACAGCATCGCCGACAGCGCAATGCCGCTGGCCGGCCAGATCGCCGCAATGGATCCCCCCGCCGCCTGGACCAGGTACGAAAGCTTGTGGGCCGCAAAATAGCCGATCGCCACCAGCAAAAGCCGGCCCAGATCGGCCTTGGCCGGCCAATGCCACCTGGCTCCCACCGATGGTTGGGGACGCGAATCCATGGGCCTTGCGGTGCCCCTGCACCGCCGCCGACCGCTTCCGGACACACCACTACCGCATTCGGCTGTCGCGGAGATGACCCCAGCAGAATGAACGTGGGCCCGGATGCTGGCGAGTCCTCAATCGGCCGACGACGGGAACTGCGCCGCGCCTGTTGCCACGACACCGTCCCTGGGTTGTCATGGGCGTCATGCCATCGCGAATCGCCGCTCGGACCCTCGGCAGGCTGGGCATGCTCTTCCTCCTATCCCTGGCCACGGCGCTCCCGGCCGTCGGCGCCACCACCCCGCGCCCGCCGAACATCGTGCTCATCTTCTGCGATGATCTTGGCTACGGCGACCTCGCCTGCTTCGGATCCCGCACGCTCAAGACTCCGCACCTTGACCGGCTCGCGCGCCAAGGCATGCGTTTCACCGATTTCTACGCGGCCCAGGCGGTCTGCTCGGCTTCCCGCGCGGCCCTGTTGACCGGCTGCTATCCCAACCGCGTCGGGATTTCCGGAGCCCTCGACCACCGCGCGCGGCACGGTCTCCACCCCGACGAGGAGACCATCGCCGACCTCCTCAAGGCGCGCGGCTACGCCACGGGCATGGTGGGGAAATGGCACCTCGGTCACCGGCCACGCTTCCAGCCCACGCGCCAGGGATTCGACGAATGGTTCGGACTCCCCTACTCGAACGACATGTGGCCGTTCCATCCGGAGGCCAAGCCCGGCTCCTACCCGTCCCTGCCCCTGTTCGACGGCGACCGCATCGTCGACGACGAAGTGCGGCCCGAGGACCAGCGCGAACTCACCACTCGATACACGGAACGCGCCGTCGATTTCATCGGCCGCCATCACGATCGCCCATTCTTTCTCTACGTGGCCCACTCCATGCCGCATGTGCCGTTGTACGTGCAGTCCCGGCATGAGGGTCGATCGAAGGCCGGTCTCTATGGCGATGTGATCTCGGAGATCGATCAATCGGTCGGCGCCCTCGTCGCCGCGCTCGACCGGCACCGCCTCACGCGCGACACCCTGGTGATCTTCACCTCGGACAACGGGCCCTGGCTCTCCTACGGCGACCACGCCGGATCCAGCGGCCCGCTGCGCGAAGGCAAGGGCACGGCCTGGGAAGGCGGCGTGCGTGTCCCGTTCATCGCGCGATGGCCGGGAACCATTCCCGCCGGCGCCACTTGCCGCGAACCCGCCATGACGATCGATCTGCTGCCGACCTTTCGCGAGTTCACCGGCGCCCCCGCTCCGTCCCGCGTCATCGACGGGCTCAGCCTCGTGCCGCTTCTGCGCGGCGACACGGGTGCGCATTCACCGCACGTCGCCCTGTGGTTCTACTACAACCAAAACGAACTCCAGGCCCTGCGCAGCGGATCCTGGAAACTCGTCCTGCCCCACACCTACCGCACCCTTGGCGATCAGCCTCGCGCGCGGGACGGCGTGCCGGCGAAGTATCGCACCGCCAAGGCCGGTCTCGAACTCTACCGCCTCGACCTCGACCCGGGCGAATCCACCGACCGGGCCGCCACCGAACCTGGTGTCGTGCGCCAATTGCTCGCGCTCGTCGAGGATGCCCGGGCCGACCTCGGCGACGCGCTCACCCAGCGCGCGCCTTCCCGCGCCCGGGAGCCCGGACGCGAGCCCGCGCCCTGAGGATCCCGCGGGCGGCGCCTCGCATTGCGTTCGCCGGGTGAATGGAGTGTCATCGCCCGCGTCATGCCACTGCGTCTCGCCCTCGTCTGGTTTGTGCTGTGCCTGGCCGGCCCTGTCTTCGGCGCGGGACCCGCGCCTCTGAACGTGGTGCTCATCGCGGCCGACGACCTCGGCGCCCACGACCTCGCGGTGACCGGCTCCACCTTCCACGAAACGCCCCATCTCGATCGTCTCGCCGCCTCGGGCATGCGCTTCACGCAGGCTTATTCGGCCTGCACCGTCTGTTCCCCCAGCCGCGCCGCTCTCCTGACCGGTCTTTACCCGGCCCGACTAAAAATCACCGACTGGATCAAGGGCCACCCCGCCCCAAAGGCCAAACTGCAACCCCCGGCCTGGACGCAGCAACTTCCCCTGGACCAGGTGACCCTCGCGGAACGCCTCGCGAGCCTCGACCCCGGCAGCACCGCCCGCCTCAGTCTGCACCTGGGCAAGTGGCATCTCGGCGACGCGGGTTTCGAACCCGAAAGGCAAGGATTCTCCCAAAACCTCGGCGGCTACTTCCGCGGGCAACCGCCGAGCTACTTCTCGCCCTACGGAATCCCCCGCCTCGCGGACGGTCCCCAGGGTGAATACCTCACCGATCGCGAAGGAGAGGAGGCGGCCCGCTTCATCGCCGCCCACAAGGATCGCCCTTTCTTCCTCAACTACTGGCCCTACGCCGTCCACACCCCGCTGCAGGCGCGCCCAGAGCTGATCGCGAAGTATCGCGCCAAGGCGGCGCGCGACGGCGGCCGCCAAACCAATGCAATTTACGCCGCCATGCTCGAGAGCCTCGACGCTGCGGTCGGACGCCTCCTGCGCGCCCTCGACGAGCATGGCCTCGCGGACCGCACGATCGTGGTGTTCACCTCCGACAACGGCGGGCTGGTGGACGGCTCGAAGCCCCCGACCAGCAATGCGCCGCTTCGCGCGGGCAAAGGTTCACCTTACGAAGGCGGCCATCGGGTTCCGCTCCTGATCCGCTGGCCGGGCGTAACCCGCGCCGGCAGCACGAGCGCGGTGCCGGTGATGGGAATCGACTTGCACCCCACGCTGATCGAAGCCGCCGGCCTGCCGGCCGATGCCGTGGCCAAACTCAACCTCGACGGCACGTCCCTCGTGCCGCTTCTGAAGGATCCCTCGGCCAGCCTGCCACGTGAGGCGCTCTTCTGGCACTATCCCCACTACCATCCCGGCGGCGCCACACCCTACGCCGCGATCCGTTCCGGGGATTGGAAACTGATCCAGTACTACGAAACCGGA